>DAOTUF010000143.1:0-4216 GCA_034437495.1 Chloroflexaceae bacterium
TCTCGTTTGCACTGTCCCCCCGGAGCACTCCCCCTTCGCTGCTCTCCGCGCTGCACGCCAGCACCGATGAAGGTGAAGCCGAATTTCTGGATGCGCTCATCCGCATTGAACAGGGCGGGGAAGAGGTGGGGAGGGAGACGGGGGTAAGCTTTGGCCTGGGGGAGTCGCTGGTCGAGGGGTGGGACTATCTCCAGGAACAGGTGAGGGTCTTTATCAACCGTCTGTTCCAGTCGGTCGCTTCCTACGTGCGCGTGGAGACCGAGATAGGGGGCGTGCTGGTCGCGTGGACATCGGTGGGGTGGACGGGGGATATCAAGACGGTCTGGCAGGCCGGCACCCCCCCCGAGCATATGCCCCTCCACCACCACACCCTCCGGCTCGCACTCTCGTCGCGGGACACCCTGTTTCGGAGCATCGCCATCGCAGTGCAGGGGGTGGCGCAGCTCTCTGTCCTGCTGTCCACTCCCGGCGGGGTGGTGCTGGCGCTGCCGGTGGCCTGGCGCTTCATCAACCGGCTGCTCAAGCAGGGAGCGGAGGAAGAAGGTGCGTGACCAGGAAGACAGAGAAGACGGGCAAGACAGGCAAGACAGGCAAGAATGAGGATATCGAACGAGAAGTTTTTGTTATCAGAAAGGGGGAGGCAGCCATGGCCAACGAACTGGAAACGTCGCTCCGGAACGCGGCAGCCAGAATTGCCCAGTATGTTGAAGATGTGGCGACCCTGACGGTCGAAACGCGGTATATTCAGGTGAGCGCGGATGGGAACAACCCTGACTTTGCGGAGGCGAAACCCGCCGCCCGAACGATCATCAAGCTCGACAGCGACAGCACCACGACCGTGCCCATGCGCTCGTCCCAGACCGCGGGGGTGCTGGAGGTGGACGCCGAACTCCTCGCTATCCACCAGGCAAACGTGGACAAAGCCATTGAATATCGGGCGCGGATGCTTGACGCGCTGCTTGGCATCTTGCGGTCGCGCCTGAAGTAGGGCGCGGGGTTCCCGGGCACCCTCCCCACATCCTGTGCCCCAAAGTGTGGTATGATAGAGGCACGGTTACACGAGAGTTACATAAGGTGTGGGTCAGGGGCAATGGCGCAATGATGCAATGATGCGATGATGCAGCGGGGCAGGGTCGAATGGAAAAAACGACGATTCTGGTGGTGGATGATGAACGACCGATTGTAGACCTGGTGTCGAGCTACCTCACGGCAGAAGGGTACGACGTTCAGCGAGCCTATGATGGGCTGGCGGCCCTCACCCTGGCCCGAAGCGTCTTCCCGGACCTGGTGGTGCTGGATATCATGCTGCCCGGCCTGGATGGTATCGAGGTATGTCGCATGCTCCAGCAGGAGACAGCCGTCTATGTCCTGATGCTGACGGCCCGCACGGACGAAGTGGATAAGCTCATTGGCCTCTCGGTCGGGGCCGATGATTACCTGACCAAGCCCTTCAGCCCCCGCGAACTCGTGGCCCGCGTCAAGGCCATTCTGCGCCGCCACCGCAAAACAGCGGATATCCCCACTTCACGCCCATCGCTGCAATTCGAAACGCTGGTGATAGACCCGGAGCGGCACGAGGTCTGGCGCAGCGACACCCGGGTAGACCTGACCCCCCGCGAGTTTGATCTGTTCTATACGCTGGCCTGTCAGCCGGGGCGCGTCTTCACGCGGGAAGAACTGCTTCAGCGCGTCTGGGGGTATGATTTTGACGGGATTGACCGCGTGGTGGATGTGCATGTGGGGACGCTGCGGCGCAAGCTCGAAACGGTTCCCCCCACGACTTCCTACATCCAGACCGTGCGCGGGGTGGGCTACAAATTTGTGGGGAAGTGATGCAGGGCTGGCAGAACCGGCAAGACCAGCAAGACCAGCAGGACTATTGAGCATATGAAATGGCTCGACCAGATTCGGTGGAAACTGTTTTTTTGCCACCTGGGAATCATCATCATTGTGGTGGTGGTGTTTCTGGCGATTGCCCACCTCATGGCCTGGGCTGGTCTGGGAGAGAAAGAAGGTGTCTCCCAGAGCTTCCCCGTATCTTCTCCCTCTTCCGCTGCTCTGGATATTGCCTCCGGGCAGGCGGTGCTGTCGCTGAAAGATTCGCTGCTCCAGAAGTATCAGATGGCGGTGCATGAAGCGCTGCTGGCCGGGGCGTTTGCGGCGCTCTCTGCGGCTGTCCTGGTCAACCTGTTTGTGACGCAGATTATCGTTGAACCGCTCCAGGCCATTTCACGGGTCAGTCAACGCCTGGCCCGCGGGTTCTACCGCGAGCGCCTGTCGGTCACGTCCAATGACGAACTGGGCGAACTGTGCCAGAGTGTCAATCAGTTGGCCGAAGCCCTGGAACAAACCGAAAAGCGGCGGCTGTCACTGCTGACCGACGTGACCCACGAACTCCGCACACCGCTGGCAACCATCGAGGGCTATATGGAAGGGTTGCTTGACGGGGTTATCCAGCCGGGCAGCCAGACCTTCGCCCTCCTCTTGAAAGAAGCTGCGCGGCTGCAACGACTGATAGAAGACCTGGAACTGCTCTCGCGGGCGGAAGCCGGGCAGATACCGATTGTTCCGCGGGTGGTCAATCTCCGCCTCCTGCTGGAAAACCTGGTAGCCCGCTTCTCCCCGCAGTTTCAGGCCAAACAGGTTGCGCTGAGTCTGGTGGTTTCCGATACGTTTCTTCCCGTCTGGGCCGACCCGGACCGCATCGACCAGGTGGCTATCAACCTGCTGAACAATGCCCTGCGCTATACCCCGCCCGGGGGGAGAGTCTGGGTGCAGGTGTGGGACCGCGAGGGCTACGCCATGGTGTCGGTGAAAGATACGGGCATCGGCATCACCTCGGAGCACCTGCCGCACATCTTCGAGCGCTTCTACCGCGTTGACAAGTCGCGGGCCCGCACCAGCGGCGGAAGCGGTATCGGCCTGACCATTGCCAGCCACCTGGTGTATGCCCAGGGTGGCGAAATCACTGCCTGGAGCCGTGGCACGGGGACTGGCTCCGACTTCCGGTTCACGCTGCCGATGGTGTCGGGGGTGGGAGTTCGGACCGTCGAACCCGCTTCCTACCCGTCAGTCCCGGGCGTCCACCATGCGGGTGTCCAGCCATTCAAGCGTCCGGCCCGAGCATCCGACGCGCTCTCCTGAGAGCGGAGAGGAGGTTGTCCCCGGTGCTCCCGATGCGCAAAGACCGACCCTCCATCCTCAACGCGGTGGCCCTGGCGCTGGCCTGCGGCTGGCTCCTTCTGGTGAGCCAGACCCTTGACCCGGCCATCGATGACTTTGAACGCTACTGGCAGGCCGCGGTTGATTTGCGGCAGGCGGGCGACCCCTACGTGACCCGCGCGGACTATTTCTATCCGCCGTTTTTCGTCTACCTCATGCAGCCCTTTGGCTTCCTGGAGCACGAGCAGGGGCAGTGGGTCTGGTTCGGGGTCAACTGCCTGGCCCTGGGCGGCTTCATCGCCCTGTGCATCCGCCTGAGCCGCTCGGAACTGGCCCGCCACTTCTGGGGGGTGGTGGCCCTGGGCATGGCCGTGGCTCCCCCCACCCGCCTGACCTTGCAACTGGGGCAAATCAGCCTGGTGCTGGCGCTGGCCGTGGCGGGCGTGGTGGCGCTCGAACGGCGATACGCCCCGCTCTCCGGGTTGCTCCTGGCGCTGGCGAGCCTGGTGCGGCTCAACCCGGCCTTCCTGGGCCTCTACTACCTCCTGCGCCGTCCCCGAAGCGTGGCGTGGTGGTGCATCGGGATGGGGGTGGCGCTGGTGGCGCTGTCGCTGCTGGTCTATGGCCCGACCCACTACGAAAGCTACTTTGACACCATCGTCCGGCGCAATGTGGACCGTCAGGGAGCCTACCCCTACGCTGCCGACCACAACATCTCGCTGTTCGGCTTCTGGAGCCGTATGTTCACGCTCAACCGCCATGCCGTGCCGCTGCTCGACGCTCCCTTTCTGGCCTACCTGCTCACCGCGCTGTCGAGTCTGGGGGTGCTCGGGCTATGCCTGTGGGTCGGGCGGCGCGAACCTGGCACCGGTGGCGCACGCCCGGGGTTCGGGGTGTGGCTCTGCGGCATGATGCTGCTGCTCCCCACCAACGGCTACTACAACCTGGTCATTCTGCTGCTGCCGCTGCTTGCTGTCGTGCGCCATCTCGAACCCCCCCACCCCTCCCGCGCATCGCACACATCCCGGGTGCGGGTCTGGTTGGTGCTGGCAGC
>DAOTUF010000144.1:0-4361 GCA_034437495.1 Chloroflexaceae bacterium
GCGGGCCTGGAGCTGGCAACGCACCCCAGGGTCTCGTGACCTCCCTATCGTCTGCTCCGAAGAGCGAACTGGTCAACATCGGCTTACGGCTTCCCGCAAGCCACCCGCTTCAGCGGGTGGTCGTTGACATGGACCCGCATTATCGGGCAAAGGACCGCCCTACCCTCACCGTCCGACCTGGTACAGGTATACCAACCCGAGCACCACCACGCCCACAAACACCAGGCCAAGGTAGTCCTGCACCTTACCCGTCTGCACCTGACGCACATTCTTGCCCGTCGTGACGGTTCCCTTCCCCACCGAGTCGGGGCCGTCATTCAAGAAGAAATCGTCCAGAATGTAGTTGACCCGCGACCAGAAGAGCGTCAAGTTCCCCGTGCCGTGCAGAAAGCGGTCAAACACGTTGCGGTCCAGCCAGCGCCACGCCAGCGCCAGCCCGGACGTGACCCGCCCGATAGTCATGGCGTAGAACTCGTCAAGGTAGTACTTCTGGTTCAGCACCCGGAACAGCGCGGGCATGCGCTGCGCCAGGGGGTCGGGGTCCTGCGCGGTCTTGAAGGCGTTGGCATAGAACCACCCCGCCCCGATGCCCACCACCGCGATGACCAGCGACATCCCCGCCACCAGCAGGTTGAACTCGGCGGCATGCTGCTCCACCAGATGGCTCAACCAGTGCCCTCCGGGGATATCGAACGGCAGGTTGATAGCGCCCAGAACCACGGCAAAGAACGCCAGCACTACCAGCGGAAGCACAATGGTCCAATGGCTCTCGTGAGGGTGCGCGGGCAGGTGGTGCTCCCCATGATGTCCAGGTTCATGCCCGTGCGCTTCTCCGTGTGCTTCCTCGGGTGGCTCTTCGTTCACTTCCCCATCGTGGTGGCGCAGGTGGATTTCGAGGCCAGACTCACCGGCTTCTATCTCCTCCGCGTGGTGGGGGGTGGCGGGGGCCGGGCCTTCCGGGTTGACAAACACGAGCGGTTGTTCCCCGCGGTAGCGCCCGAAGAACACCACGCGCCACTGCCGCGTCATATAGAAGGCGGTGAGAAACGCCGCCACACTCAGCACCACGTAGACGATGAGATGACCGTTCTGCGCATCGGCCAGGATTTCATCCTTGCTCCAGAACCCGGCGAAGGGGAAGATACCCGCAAGCGCCAGAAAGCCCATCGTATAGGCCCAGAACGTCCAGGGCATGTGTTTGCGGAGGTTGCCCATATTGCGGATGTCCTGCGCAGTCTGCTGCGCGGCATACTCGTCGTGGTGGTGAACCTCGGCAATCGCCTCTGTCTCCTCAATAGAGTGGATAATGGACCCGCTCCCGAGGAACAGCAGCGCCTTGAAAAACGCATGGGTTAGCATATGGAACATCCCGGCCACCCATCCGCCTATCCCCAGAGCCGCCACCATAAAGCCAAGCTGCGAGAGCGTCGAATAGGCCAGAATGCGCTTGATATCGAACTGGGCAACGGCGATGCTCGCGGCAAACAGCGCCGTAAACGCGCCTATCGTCGCCACCACCGTCAGGGCGCTCCCATCGCCCGCTGCAAAGAGCGGGAAGGTGCGGCCCACCAGGAACACCCCCGCCGACACCATGGTGGCGGCGTGGATGAGCGCCGAGACCGGGGTGGGGCCTTCCATCGCGTCGGGGAGCCACACATGCAGCGGGAACTGCGCCGACTTCCCGACCGTCCCCGCGAAGAGCAGCAGCGCAATCGTAACCGCGTGGCTCATCCCAAGGACGTTTTGCTCCTGGGCCAGGCGTGCGAGGACCTCCGCGTTGAATATCTCCCCCTCGCCCATCCCGAAGGCCAGGCTGCCGACCTGCGTGTAGAGATAGACCATCCCCGTCAGCATCAGCACATCGCCAATGCGCGTGGTGATGAACGCTTTGTTCGCGGCGCGGTTGGCCTGGGGACGCTCGAACAGGAAGCCAATCAGCAGGTAGGAACACAGCCCCATAATCTCCCAACAGATGAAGAAGAGCAAGAGATTATCGGCCATGACCATCCCGAGCATCGCGGCTGTAAAGAGCGAGATGAAGGAGAAAAACCGCGAATGGCGCGGGTGAGCCGACATATAGCCCATCGAGAAGAGGTGGATGCAGGTCGAGGTAATCGTCACCATCACCAGCGTCAGCGCCGCGATAGCATCAATGTAGATGCCCATCTGGAAGGTGGTGGTCCCCGTCGGGGCCCAGTCCACGCGCTGCACCACCACTGGCTCCGGAAAGGCAAACCCCGCTGCGTGCTCTGCGTGTTCTGTGTGCTCTGCTGCCGCGTGTTCCCCTTCCCCCGCCTCGCCATGGTCGCCCTCCGCCGGCGCGTGCTCATCCTCTTGCCCGGCCCCGGTCACGGTCGCGGGTTCGCCGTGCGTTCCCGCCATGCTTTGCCCATTGTGGGCAGGGTGTTCCCCCTGCGCGACCCCGGCCAGCACTCCGAGCGCAAAGAGCGTTGCTACCCCCATCAAACCGATAGCCAGCCACCCGCTGGCGGGTTTGCTGCGCCGGATGGGGGACAGGCTAATGATTGCGAAGCCGAGCAGCGGAAAAACCGGTATCAGCCAGGCATAGTGCAGAAAAAATGCCATGAACTCCTATCCCTTCATCGAGTCAACCGCGTCTACATTCACCGTTTGCCAGGAACGATAGATAGCAATAATCATTGCCAACCCGACCGCCGCCTCAACTGCTGCGACGGTGATAATAAAGATGGCGAACACCAGGCCGGTCACAAGATGCGGCTCCAGGTAGCGCCAGAACGCCACCAGGTTGATGTTCACCGAGTTGAGCATCAGTTCAACGCCCATCAGGATGCCAATGGCGTTGCGCCGTGAAAGTGCCCCATAGAGGCCAACGCAGAAGAGCGCCGCCGCCACCAGCAAGACCCATTCCAGGGGTACCGAGTCAATCATGGATCAATCCTCTTCTACTCCTTTGAAATCATTCAGCCAGCGAAGCTGGTTTCGTAATTCTTCGGCAGTCACAGAATGCAAAAGACGGAGCAAACGGCGCATAAGTTGGCTGGTCGGTATCCTTGTTGACAGAATAATGCCCCAATGTTCTTTGCTTTCGGCCACGTACATTTCATGAAGATGAACAAAATCAGAAAAATTGAATGTCACAATTGCCCGTTGATGTGCGGCAGCGTAGGCTAGTTGTTTATCGTCTGATTCGCGCAATAACCCTACTTCCTGAGAAGAGGTTACATCGAAACCTTGATTGCAAAGCTGTTTTGCCAGCGTAGGAGATAAGTGCTCATTGAGATGTAACCTGGGCGGTGCTGGTTTCGGTGCCGACATAATGCTTCTTCCAGTATTCGTAGCTGTTTTCCCACCGAATCTGGTCTATTTCTTCCTGGTGGTCGTGGTAATACGCGAGCGCACTGAAGACCTGAACAGGTTTCAAATAGTCCCAGTTTATCAGGATACCCTCTATGGTCATGCCCGTTTTGTAATAAAAGTCAACAATATGCCACACGGCAATCCGGGTATCCTCAACGATAGCATTCCCCCCGCACACCCCCTCAACCCGCACAATGTGGGGGTATTCGGTATACTGAACTTTTGATTCATCCATCACATTCCCCTGATTTTTCTGGTTTCGGGCGGCCCCTACTCCGGCCGCTTGCGCCGCGCCACCTCCTCTGCCAGCGTGGAAACGTGGCGGCGAGTTGCCCGCTCCTCAAAGGCAATCACAATCGCCCCGACCAGACCCACCAGCAGGAGCACCGCGGCAATCTCAAACGGCAGCAAATACTCCTCAACGAACGCCCGGCCCAGGTCTTCGATACCGGCTATCTCCCCAGGCTGCCCGGCCCCCTCCTGCAATGCTGGTGGAGCTGAGACCGTGGAAACGGTTGCTTCCTCCCAGGGGTGCGCCATCACCGTAGGCGCGATGACCGCTACAAACAGCACCACAGCAACCACCAGACCGACCCACCAGCGCTGGTAGAGCGACGTTTCCGCGCTCTTCCCGGTCACGTGGCGGGTGAGCATAATGGCAAACAGTATCAGAATCGAGATAGCTCCGACGTAGATGAGCACCTGCACCACTGCCAGAAATTCTGCCTCAAGCAGCAGGTAGAGCGCCCCCACCCCGCAAAACGAGGCAATCAGCCACAGTGCCGCGTGAACAATATTCTTCGCCGTCACCACCATCACGGCGGCCCCGACAATCTCCACCGCCATCAGAACAAAAATCACCTGGACAAGTAGTTGCATAGGGGAGAACTGCCACTTTCTTTGTGTTCAAATGTACTCGAAAGTACGCTTTGTCCATTTCCAAAATTCCTGCTTCCACCTGCATCGCCTTCTCACTTGAAGGGCTTACACGCAGTCCACAGGCGTCTTTTACGTCCCGACGT
>DAOTUF010000145.1:0-2943 GCA_034437495.1 Chloroflexaceae bacterium
GCAACCTTGCTGGCCACCTTCGCCCGAATGCTCATCGGCGGCAGGTCGCGGTCATACCCCACTTCGTACGCACCATAGCCGAAGCGCAGGTGAACCTGAAGTTCCCCCTCCTCCTCAGTGAGGTAGAGGCGCGGGGTGGGAGGGGCGCTGACTTCTTCCCACTGCACGGCGCTCCCCCCCACAGGGACGCGATTTGCCAGGGGCAGCACATACTCTTCGATAAACTCGTCCTGTTCGCGTGGTTCGATGAGCAGGTTCGGGTGCTCAATGAGCAAAGCCCCCACGTTGGAGGGGTCATCCAGGTGGAGCAGCAGCGACCCGGCCAGTATCCAGATGGGGTCCCGAATGATGATGCGGATGTCCTGCGGGTTCAGGCGGAGTGTCGGGTCATTGAGCTGGAACAATGGCGCGAGGCGCAGACCCTCCGGGGTCGCATAGATGGCCAGGCCAATGGTGCCCGCCTGGGAAAGGACTGTCAGGGGGGTTTGGAGCGGGTCGTCGTCGGTGCCGAAGTAGGCGATGCAGTGCGGCAGCAGCGTGAACACCGACTCCAGGTAGGAGGAGGTCCCCGACTCAGAAGCGTAGCTGGACCGGCTGGATGCGCCGAAGGTCAGGTTGACCGCCGCGACGACGTCGGTGGGCAGGTGGGCATACCCATGGGGGCTGATGCGCTGGCGAAGCTGGCGAGCCTGCGACGAAAGCTTCTTGCGTCGGATGGCCTGCACGATGGCCGCCGGGTCGCTGCGCTCTTCGGGTGCGAAGTGGGTTTCCGACAGGGTGTAGGGGAGAACCTCCCAGATGGTTTCTTCGTTCCAGTGGGGGGAACATTGCAGGCTCAGCACCAGCACGTCCCGCGAGGGAGTGGCCCCCGTAGAACCATGCACCGCCGGGCCGAGCACCCCTTTCCACGGACTGGGTGGGTGCTGGCGCAGGTAGTCGCGCAGGGCCAGCACTGCGGCAACCCCGTGCGCACAGGAGTGCCAGCGGGAGCGGCTCTTGCACGAGCACTGCACCTCTATCTGGCTGTGGCGGCGTTCGGGGGTGAGCCGCACGGTCACGCGGTAGCTTGTGCGTTCGTTCTCCGCCACCTGCAACCGCGCCCGCTGCGTGTCCACGTGCTCGAGCGTGACCTTCCCCTCCTCGTAGAGACGCCTGCCTGCCTGGTCTACCGACGAGTAGCCCGAGCGCAGGTAGGTGGAGCGGCTGATGGCTTCAACTGAGAGGGCGTGTATCATACGTGTCCGTCAGGTCAAACAACTGGCTCTGACCCAATCCCAACCCGAAGGTCTTCAGGACGCGGTCCAGGGTAAAGCTGCTGTCGGTCAGGTTCATGGCTGTTGTCGCTTTCTTCCCCACTTCCGTCCAGCACGTTCATGCGCCGTATAGTATAGCCGGAATGGGGGAGAATGGCAAGCCACCTGCCGCGTGCTACGGACCGGGGATAGTCCCCCCTGGTCCCCGACCGATACTTCACCGGTACATCACCAGGATATTCCGATTCCGCCGATTGACATACTCATACGTAAAGGTATCAACGCTCTGAAGCGCCAGATACACGCCGAGTCCCCCCACATTCCGCGCATCAAGCGGGAGGTGCAGGTCACACGGCTCCGGCACGCCGCACGGGTCAAAGGGGGGGGCCGTATCCTCAAGGACAATGGTCAGGGAGCGCTCGTCCAGCGTCACCGAGACCTCGATGACCCCTTCCGTCCCCCTCTGCTCATAGCCATACATGACGATGTTGGTGGCAATCTCATCCACGGCCAGGTGCAGGCGGTACACGGCGCGGCGGTCCAACCCCCCTGCCCGGCCCGCCTCGACCACGTAATCCCCGATATGCGGGAGGGAATCCCGTTTGCCTGGTACCACGAGCGGTTGCATCATTTCCCGACCAGAACCATCACCGACCGATTGCCCACCAGGATATGGTGCTGGTCATGGAGGGGAGGTTCGTACCCCGGCTCGTGGCAATCGCCCGGCGCTTCCACGCCCGTATTGACAAAGATATGCCACCGCATCCCGTTTGGTGGCGCGGGTAGCTCAAAGCTCAGGTCTTCGTGGTACATATTCATGGCCATATAGATATAATCATCGGACACCTTGCCTCCCTTCGCGTGCTTTCCGCAGAGCAAAAAGGCGAGGGTCCGGCTGTTGGGCGACCAGTCGGGCTGCCATGCCTGCACCCCGTGCCAACTAATGTCGGCGTAGCCGCTGCCCACGTGGTCGGTGCTCTGGCGATATTCGCCCCCCCGCAGCACGGGGTGGGCGTGGCGAAAGGCGATGCACTGCCGCGTAAACCGCAGCAGGTCGGCATTGGTTTCCACCAGGGTCCAGTCAAGCCAGTTCCATTCCGTATCGTGGCAATAGGCGTTGTTGTTGCCGTGCTGCGTTCGCCCAACCTCGTCGCCCATCAGGAGCATCGGCACCCCCTGGCTCATCAGCAGCATGGTGATGGCGTTGCGCATCTGGCGGCGGCGCAGAACGAGAATGGCGGGGTCGTTGGTGGGACCTTCGTGTCCGCAGTTCCAGCTAAAATTATCGTTACTCCCGTCGCGGTTGTCCTCCCCGTTGGCGCGGTTGTGTTTGTGGTTGTAGGAAACCAGGTCGGCCAGGGTAAACCCGTCGTGACAGGTGATGAAGTTGATGGTCGCGGTGGGCCCGCGCCCGTGGTAGAGGTCGGGCGACCCCTGGAGGCGCTGGACCATGTTGCCCACCTCGCCCTCGTCTCCCCGCAGAAAGCGGCGCAGTTCGTCACGATATTTCCCGTTCCACTCGGCCCACCGCCCGTAGTCGGGGAAGGACCCCACCTGGTAGAGACCTCCGGCGTCCCACGCTTCGGCAATGAGCTTGCACCCGGCCAGCACCGGGTCGAAGGCCAGCGACTCGAGCAGGGGGGGGTTGGGGTGGGGGTTGCCCTGCGAATCGCGCCCCAGGATGGACGCC
>DAOTUF010000146.1:0-2355 GCA_034437495.1 Chloroflexaceae bacterium
AGGTTCCTCCACGTCAAACTGCCCCGACCCGGAGCTTCGTTTGCCGCCCAGTCCGCTGTCTCCAAGCCGTTGCAGCAGTTCGCGCAGGCCGTCGGCCCCGCCCGGCCTCCGTTCCGCGCACAGCACGTAGAGGCCACAGCCCGGTGCAAAGGAAAGGCGGGCCGTGTGGAACAGGTGGGAAGTATGCTGGAAGCGGTCTACCCGGAGATAGGGAGTGGGGTGGGTGCTCCAGAACGTCCCTGTCTCCTCCGGAAGCGTCCCATCGGCGTGGGCAACCCATACCCTGCCATCCATGGCCAGCGTCCCCTGCGCAGGCTCGCCGGAGCCGGGCAGGTAGGCGTCAAGCGGTGCCCCCGATGACCCGGGTTGCGGCTGCCGGAGCAGGTGGGCAAAGATGGTGGGAGACACGTAGGCCACTCGGGAGAGAAGCCGCGCCTGCTGCTGGCTGCGGAGCAGCGGACGCAGCGGCAGGAGGGGGCGCGGCAGCAGGAGCACCGTTCCGACGTAGGGGTAGGCCGAGGAGAGCAGGAAGGGCGGGTCGGGGGAGGAGTAGCCATCTGCTGCGGCTTCGGCTGCCGATTCGGGTGGGGGGAAGAGGAAATCGCGCCCACCAAGCAGCGCCTCCATCGCCAGCGCAGCGTAGAGCGTGTCAGATGGGCAGTGCTCGGCGGTTTTTTCGGCGTCTCTCCCCGACCTTCCCAACCGAAAGGCCCCCCGGGGACGCAGCCGATAGACGTGCAAACGCGACAAACTGGACCTCTTCTTCCGTTTCCTTTTCGGCTTTCTTCTCCGCTTCCTGCTGCTCCCTCTTCGGGTTCCTCATGCTCATGCCCCCAGGAGCCTGCCGAGCAACTCGGCCCAGGATGCCTGGAGTTCGGGGAGGGTGCCGGCGTGCAGCACCTCGTCCGGCTGCTCGTAGCGCTTGTTTTGCTTGAGCCTCAGCGTCAGGTGATTGAACGACACCCTGCCGCTGCCGCGGGAACCAAGCCCCCCCAGGTAGTCTTCCTGAACCAGTTCCAACCCTTCCAGAACGGTCGTAAAGAGCGCCAGTTCGCTCAAATCCTGCTCGCGCTGGTGCTGGTTGAAGCTGTAGAGGTTGAAGACCAGGCTGCCGCAAAACTCGGCCCCGGCGGGCACGCGCTCCTGCTGGCGCGGGGTGGCGACGGAGGTCACGCGGTCAATGGCCGCTTCCCACTTGATTTCGGTGAAGGGCATATCGGTGCGCAGGCGGGCGAGTTCTTCGGCGCTCTGCGGCGAGAGCGGTGCATCCCGCACAATCAGGCGCGAGGGCCGCGCATAGCGGTAGCGTTCGCCCCCGGGAACGCCGAAGACCTGACATACGGCGCTGTGGTGGTAGTCTTCTTCCCCCCGGCACATGTGCATCCGTATCTGCCCGATCTCATGGTTTTGCGCCAGACCGTGGTGCTTTTCAAGCTGCGCCCGCATCTTACCACGCAGGGATGAGCCAGGGATATAGGGCTGGCTATTCAGCGGGTTGCGGACGACCGGGTTATCGACGTTCCCGATGGCGAGGAGGCCGGGCGACCCGCCAATATGGAGGCCCGTCTCGGCCCGGAGCGTAAAGTCCAGGAAGAGCCGCCCCTGAAGCTGGATGATTCTGGTTTGTGTGGTCATTCGAACACCTGTCCCTTTCCCGGTATCGCTTATTGCTCTCTTCCGCCGGCTGCTTTGTGGTAGGCAAGGATGGCCTCAAAAAAATCGACAAAATTGCGGAATCGCTGGTAATCGGTGCCAACCATGCGCAGAGCCGGCGTCAGGACGTCGCGGAGGGCTTCCACCCCGCGCCCCCGTTCGCGGCGGGCATGGTAGGCCAGGCGCGGCTGGAGCAAGAAAAACTCCCGCTGCGCCCGCTGGACCCGCTCCGGGCGGGGGGGGGCCTGCGAGGTCTGCCAGTCGAGTTCAATCTGCCGAACGGTGCCAAAAATGGACCGTATCTGGCTGGTGGTCAACTGGCGCGAGAGTTCGCGCCCTACCCGTTCCGCCTGGGTAATGAGCACCTCGTTGTTGCCCTCTTCGATGATATGCTTCAGGTCTTCCTGTGTCACCAACCCCATGCGTCAGTGCTGCTACTTTCTAGGTGTTCAAATGTACTCAAAAGTACGCTATATACACTTCTGAAATTCCTGCTTCACCCTGCACCGCCTTCTCAAGCGAAGGGCTTACACGCAGTCCACAGGCGCGTTTTACGTCCCGACGTAGCCACTACCGGGGACGGTCAGTTTTTAGGCACTGATGAGCCTCAATCCTTCATCTCGAATATTTCGTGCTGCGTTTACATCACGATCCAATATGGTCTCACAGGCGGGACATGCCCACACCCGGTCTGCCAGCGTC
>DAOTUF010000147.1:0-7673 GCA_034437495.1 Chloroflexaceae bacterium
GGGCACCCACCTCTACGCGGGCGACCCCATCCCGCCCATCGAAACGATAGACTGGCTTATCGTGATGGGCGGGCCGATGGGGGCCAGTGACGATGACCGCTATCCCTGGCTTGCCGATGAAAAGCGGGCCATTGACCAGGCTATCCAGCAGGGCAAGGTAGTTCTGGGTATCTGCCTGGGGGCACAGTTGATTGCCAGCGTCCTCGGGGCGCGGGTCTTCCCCAACCCCCACAAGGAAATCGGCTGGTTTCCCCTTGAGTTGACCGCCGAAGGCCAGCAATCGCCGCTCTTCGGTTTCCTGCCGAAGCAGTTCCCCGTCTTCCACTGGCACGGCGATACCTTCGACCTGCCGCGGGGGGCGGTGCATCTGGCCAGCAGCGCGGCCTGCCAGAACCAGGCGTTTGTCTGGGGGCACCGGGTGGTTGGCCTGCAATTTCACCTGGAAGTGACCGAGGAAGGTATCCAGGCGCTCATTCACCACTGCGCGGATGAACTGGTTGCGGCTCCCTTCATCCAGCGCCCGGAGGAAATGACCCATCGCCCGCACGATGTTGCCTTCGTGAATGGAGCCATGAACGAGCTATTGCACCGGCTGGCGCTTGCTCAGGGCCGTCAATCGTAATCGCTGGCCTTGCCTATCCCATTCCATCCCTTCGAGGAGTGAGCGGGGATGCTCCCCCGTTCGCTCCTTCCCCTCCTTTCCCCCTCCTTCTCCTTACTCCGTCCTCGCCTCTGCCTCTCCCGTTTCATCTACCTCATCCACCTCATCTGCCTCACCTGCCCCACCTGCCTCACCTGCCCCATCGGTCCCTCCTGCCTCGTCTGCCTCCTGCTCCTGCCCGGTCAGGGTGCCGAAGGTCTGCCCGACCATTCGCAGGGCTACCCGTGCCTCCAGAATAATGTCATCCATCAGGTTCGGGTTGTATTCCTCGACCGGCAGGGCCATCACAAAATGGTTCAGTATCGCGCTGCGCTGGCGTACCAGGTCATCCCACGTCGCATCGGGCTTCGTGCGGCGCAGGTCTTCCAGGTGCAGGCTGGCAAACTCGCGCAGCTTTTCCTGTGTGTCCGCCGTGAGCTGCGCCATGGCTCCCGCCAGCGAGTAGAGCGGTACGGGCGGGTCGGGGGGAACGCCATTGGGAGGGGGCACCCCCGCGTCTTTGATGCCCACCGGGATGAGGTGGCCTACCAGCACCTCGCCCTCGCTCAACCGCTTCGGAGCGCCATAGTCTTTCACCTCGTAGAGTTCGTGGTCCAGCAGGTCGCGCACCAGCAACCCCCTGCCCTTGTAGAGTTGCTCCACGACATAGGGACGGAGCCGCACCCCCCCCCACTCGCGGAGCAGACGTGCCTCGTAGGGGTCTACCTCGAAGGTTCCCCGCTCCGCCTCCTGCGCCAGCTTCTCCAGCAGCGTCGGGCCATCTGGGTCCGTTTCTCTTTCCCCTTCCCCCTCTCCCTCGTCCTTTCCCTCTTCCTCCCCCTGCGGAAACCGGTAGTCAAACGCAAACCACGTCAGGAAGCGTTCGGAGCCGCGATTTTCCAGGTCATCCAGTTCGCCCAACTGCTCCGGGCCATACTTCCCCTTCCAGAACGCTTCCATCGCCGCGGGGATGACCGACGGGAAGGCGGTCGGGACGAGTTGGGCCGCGTCGAATATCCTGGCTATCAGCGTATCTTCGGCCTCGCTCAGCCTGAGTTGCTCGGCTCGCTGCGCCTGGTCGAGGGAGTAGTGACAGTCCTTGTATTTTCTGCCGCTGCCGCACCAGCAGGGGTCATTCCGTCCAGATTTCTGCTTCTGCTTTTTCTTCTCTGGCTTTGCCATAGGGGTTTTTCTCCGTTGTTCTGCTTCTGCACCTCCCTGAATTATAGCATGGGCGGCAGGAGCGGGGCAGGAATGTGGTATCATAGGCCCGACTCCAGACCAGCCACCAGCTAGCTATGATAAACCAGACCAGCACCATCAGCACCCCACCCCCGAAAGCTGTTCCCTCGCTCCTGCTTATGCTCCTGCTCTTCGGCCTCGCTCTCGCTCCCCGCGTCCTGGGGGTCGGGACCTTCGTCACCTCCGACGAGAGCCTGTGGTTCAACCGCTCGGAAGCTTTTGCCCAGGCGCTCCGTGGCCGAGACTACGCCCGCACCAACCAGACCGGCCACCCCGGTGTCACCACGATGTGGCTTGGGGCCGCGGGGGTGGTGCTGCACCGGGCGCTGACCGGGCAGGCGGGGGAGGAGCAACCCCCCGGAGACAGAGACTCCTATTATCGGGCTTTGCTGCGCCTGCCAGCCGCGCTGGTGACAGCGCTCTGCATCGCCCTGGCTCTTCCCCTGCTCTGGCGGCTGTTTGGCGGGCGCGTGGCACTGCTGGCCGGGGGGCTGTGGGCGACGGACCCGTTCCTGGTCGCCCATTCGCAACTGCTCCACGTTGACGCGCTCCTCACTTCGCTGATGATGCTTTCGCTGCTGGCGGCTATGGTCGCCTGCTTGCCTCTCCCCCATCCTGACCACGCTGCTCCCCACCCACCGGTCCGCTGGTGGATGGTCGGGGCCTCGGCGGTGGCGGGGGGACTGGCACTCCTCACCAAGTCCCCCTCTGTGCTCCTGCTCCCCATGGTCGCCCTGGTTCTGCTCCTGGGCACCGGGTCCCTCTGGAAAACCCTGCAAACGCTGTTGCTGTGGGGTTTCGTAGCTCTGGGGATGTGGGTTGCCCTCTGGCCCTTTGCGTGGGTAGAGTTGCCCGCTGCGGTGCTGCGCGTGTGGAACGAGGTGGTGCAGAACGGAGCGGCTCCCCACGGCGGAGGCAACTTCTTCCTGGGGCGTCCCGTAGACGACCCCGGCCCCCTCTTCTACCCCACTGCGCTCGTGCTGCGCCTGACCCCGTGGACCTTCGCCGGGTTGTTTGCTGCTGCTGGTGTGGCCTACTACGCTCGCCATGCCTGCCACCCCCGCCACCAGGGGAAAACGCCCGCCCTCCCTTCTCGCTCAACGCTTGCCCGCAGCCTGCTCATCCTCTACGTCCTCTTGCTGCTCGTCGCGCTGAGCATCCCATCCAAGAAGTTCGACCGCTACTTCCTCCCCGCCTTCCCTGCCCTGGTCATCATCGCCGCCTCGGGGTGGGTCTGGCTGTGGGAATGGATACGGGGACACCTCATCCCAACCATTCCCGCGGTCGCCTGCCCCCTGGGACTGAGCCTGCTGGCAGCGGGTACCACCGCCTGGTACCATCCCTACGAGCTTGCCTCCTACAATCCGCTGGTCGGAGGGGGAAGCATGGCCACACAAACCATCCTGGTGGGGTGGGGCGAAGGGTTGGAGCAGGCGGGGACCTCCCTTGCCTCCCGCTCCGATGGCTGCGACCGGACGGTGCTGGCCTGGAGAGCCAAAAAACTGGCCTACTTCATCTGTAACCCGGTGCTCGCAAGCCTCGATGATACTCCCGACCCCCTGACGGCAGCCTATGCCGTGCTGTACGTGAATGTTGCGCAGCGCAACGCCCATTATCCTACCATCCGCCCGGTGTGGGAAACCATGCAGCCGGTCCACACCATCCGCATCCATAGCATCGACTACGCCGCCATCTACCAGATGCCATCTGCGACGTTCGGAGACACCATCCGCCTGCGCCGCTCCACCCTGGATGCCGCAGCAGCACGAACACAGGGACTCCTGAGATGGACCGCGCAGTGGGAATGTCTCTCCTCCCCCGCAGCCTGCCGCACAACTTATCTCACGCTGCGTGTCTTCAACCCGGCCGGGCAGACCGTGAGCCAGACGACCGCGCCGCTGCTCCCCCCGGAGCACCCCTGGCCCCCGGGCGAGATGACTACCACCGCTGCCTACACCGTCCCCCTCGCCGTGGAGCACCCACCAGGAACCTACCGGGTCGGTCTCAGCCTTTCCCATTCCCCATCCTCCAACGGTGGTGGCACGGGGGAAGCGGGGGAAGGAGGGGAAGACCGTGTGCCTCTCCGTCTGAATAATCCCTTCCACCACCCGGACATCAGCGATGAGGGAACGACCCTCCTGCTGAAAGCCGTCTCGCTGCCCCTCGAACCCTTCTTTGGCCCGTCCATTCAGCTGCGGGGCCACGAGGTGGACGCCTCCGCGGTGGGGAGGGACCAACAGGGAAGCACGCTGCTCCTGCACCTCAGATGGAGCGCCACCGACCCCATCACCACCGACTACACCCTCTTTATCCACGTGCTGAACGGTGCGGGAGAGCGTGTCGCCCAGGGAGACGTGCCACCCGCCGGGCGCGGCTCCCCCACGGGAAGCTGGCAAGTCGGGCAGGAGCACGCCTACACCCACACTATCCCCCTCCCGCCTGACCTGCCACCCGGCGACTACCGCATCGCCCTGGGTCTCTATGACCCCCGCACGCTTGAGCGGCTGCCGGTGCGGGGAGCACCTCCGACCCCCGATGGGGAAGGGGTGGGACCCAACGCGCTCCTGCTCCAGGTCAACGTGGGGGACTTCTGAAAATCGTGAGGAAGAGCCAGCAAAAGAGAGAGAGGAACTATCCCATCCATGCCATCTGAGAACAGGACCGAAACCGTTTCGCTCATCTGCACCGTCCGCGACGAGGCCGACAACATCGCCGCGCTGCTCGACTCGATGCTGGCCCAGAGCCGCCCCCCGGACGAAATCGTCATCAACGACTGCGGCAGCCGCGATGCGACTGCGAGCATCGTGCAGGGCTACGCGGCCCGCGACCCCCGCATCGTCTGTGTGGCGGGGGGGCACAACATCTCATCGGGTCGCAACAACGCCATTGCTGCGGCTTCTGGCTCGCTCATCGCCTGTACGGACGCCGGGCTGGTGCTTGACCGCGACTGGCTGTCCCACCTTGTTGCCCCGCTGGAAGAGCAGCGGGCAGACCTGGCCGGGGGCTTCTTCTTGCCAGCCCCGCGCAACCTGTTCGAACTGGTGCTCGGAGCAACGAACTACCCCCATCCGGACGACGTGGTTCCCGAGCGCTTTCTGCCCTTCGGCAAATCAATGGCGTTTCGTAAAACCCTGTGGGAGGCTCTGGGGGGCTTTCCGGAGTGGGCAACTCACTGCGAGGATCTGGTCTTCGACCTGGCCGCCGAACGAGCGGGCTACCGCCGGGTCTTCGTGCCCGGAGCACGGCTCTTCTTTCGCCCGCGCTCATCCTTGCGGGCCTTTGCGCGTCAATACTTCTTCTATGCCCGCGGCGATGGGGTGGCCGGGCTGTGGCCACTGCGCCACCTGGTGCGCTACACCACCTACCTGACCCTGCTGCTGCTGCTGCTGGCTGGCTGGCGCTTTCCGTCGGCTCGCTGGCCGGTCGGGGTGCTCCTGGGGGTTGGGGGAGCGCTCTACACCCGCAAGCCGTACCGCCGAATCTGGCCTCAGCTCCAGACGCTCCCCGGGACCCGAACCCGGACGCGGAACTGGACCAGGCGGGTCTTCGCCCTGGCTCTGGTGCCGGTCATCCGTCTGGTGGGTGATTGCGCTAAGATGGTGGGATACCCGGTCGGGGTGGTCGAACGGTTCCGAATGCGGCGGCAGAGGCCAGTCATGCCGTCGGTACGAAGCTCACCGGGTGATCCCCCTTATACCAGATGACGTCATTGCCCACCGAGAGCAAGACCACGAAGTCGATGATCGGGTTGTAGGTCTCGACCATCTGGATGACCTCCTCATACTCGTCGTCGCTCAGGTGCGGGATGGCAGACCGCACCTGGCGCAGCTTGTCGGCGGGAATGTAAAACTCGTTCACATTCACCCGGGCCGTCCCCGGCGAGACCCTGCGCTCCTCAACATCAACCGCGGCAATCACCAGGCCGCGGCCTTCGCTCTGGTATCCCTCGCGGGCGGTATCTGCGATGCTGTCTGAAAGCTCCTCGGGAATATGGAATTTCGGCGTTAAGTCCCCCGGGTGGTGCTGAACTATCAGGGAATCTTTCTTGCGGCTCTTGGACATCGTTTCTTCTTCCTTCCAACCTTGATGACTCCAATCATCTGGGAGACATACCCATCCGATTCTCGATCATTATACCAGATTGGTCAGAGAGAGAGGATGTTCCCCTCGCGCTCCTATGGCTCAATCCTGACTAAATTCATGTTCGCTCAGCACCACCCGGTTCCCATCTTCGTCCATGATGTGGTACAATAGTAGGCACCTGTAAAATCCGTCGCTCAATAGAATAGGTATCTGGTTGATTCATCTTATGACAGATTATCTTACCACCATTGGGCTGGAAATTCATGCCCAGGTTCTCACGGCGTCAAAGATGTTTGACGCCTGTCCAGCGGAGTACGCCAATACCCCGCCGAACACCTGCACCTCGGTGGTCAGCCTGGGGTTGCCCGGTTCGCTGCCCGTCACCAACCAGCGGGCCATTGAACTCGCCGCCATGACCGGCCTGTCGCTGAACTGCACCATCAACCCCCACTCCATCTTTGCCCGCAAGAACTATACCTACCCCGACCTGCCAAAGGGATACCAGATTACCCAGTATGACCAGCCGCTCTGTAGCCACGGCTGGATTGAGATTCGCACGGGGGCCGGCGAGACCCGGCGGGTCGGCATTGAGCGTCTCCACATCGAAGAAGACACCGGGCGCAACCTGCACCTGGAAGATGGCACCACGCTGATTGATTATAACCGCGCTGGTGTGCCCCTGATGGAAATCGTCAGTGAACCCGATATCACCACCCCCGAGGAAGCCCGCCTCTACTTCGAGAAGATCCACCAGATATTGACGTGGATTGCTGTCAATACGGGCAATATGGCCGAAGGAGCGCTGCGCTGCGATGCCAATGTCAGTATCCGTCCCGTCGGGCAGGAACAGTATGGCGCAAAGGTCGAAGTGAAGAACATGAACTCCTTCCGCTCGGTCGAACGGGCGCTGACCTATGAAATACAGCGCCAGGTCAGGATGCTCGAAGCAGGGGAGACCATTCGCCAGGAAACGCGGGGATGGGACGAAGGACGGGAAGTCACCGTGGGCCAGCGCAGCAAGGAATTTGCCCACGACTACCGCTACTTCCCCGAGCCAGATATCCCCCCGCTGCACCTCAGCGATGCCTGGATAGCGGCCCGCCAGCAGGCATTGCCCGAACTTCCCGATACCCGACGCGCTCGCTTCGAGGCTGCCTATGGCCTGAGCACGCAGGATGCAGACCTGCTGACCACGTCCCGCGCGGTGGCTGATTACTATGAGCAAGCGGTGGACGTGGCCCGCGGGGTTGGCGGAAACGCCAAAGACGTGGCGAACTGGGTGGCCGGGGAGCTTTTCCGCCTCCTCAAGGAACACCATGAATCCTATTCCGTCCTGGAAACCCGCATGCCCCCGCAGCACATCGCGGCGGTGCTCGACCTGCTGGCAAAGGGGACGATTACGCGCACCGTGGCCAAGCAGGTATTTGAAGAGAGCTACACCAGCGGAGTTGACCCGGCCCGGATTGTGGCGGACAAAGGGTTGAGCCAGATTAGCGACGAAGCGGCACTGGTGTCGCTCGCCCGCGAGGTCATCGCCAGCAACCCGAAACCGGTGGACCAGTATCGCCAGGGAAAGACCAGCGCTATTCAATTCCTCGTAGGTCAGATGATGAAAGCGACCCGCGGGCAGGCCAACCCGCAGGTCGCCCGTGCGGTGCTGGAAGCGGAGCTAGCGCAGAGCGGAGAGGCGATGTAGCCGGATATCCCC
>DAOTUF010000148.1:0-1877 GCA_034437495.1 Chloroflexaceae bacterium
CACCACCTGCCCCCTCTGCGGCAGCGACCTGGGCGAAGCGGGGGTCGCCACCATTGCCGACCACTACGAGCAGAAAATCAAGCGTCTGCGCGAAGCGTATCGCACGGCCAGAGATGAGGCCGACCGCGGAGAAGCCAGCTTGAAGAATACCCGGGAGAAGCTTCAGGAGGTGGAGCAGCAGCACACCGCCGCGCAGCAGCAGGCGGCCCGCGTGGACACCCTTCAGCAGCAGCTTGAGCAGGCCGCGGAGTGGCAGACCGAACGAGAGCAGGCGCAGGCGCTCCTGGACCAGGTGACGCAGCAGCTTGCCACCGACGACTACGAGCACGAGTCCCGTGAGCGGCTGTTGACCATTGAGGAAGAACTGACGACCCTGGGGGCCGAGCAGCAACCAGGCAGCGAAAAACCAGCCACCAGAAAGACCGACCGTCCTCGTTTATCCTTCGGAACGGACGCGCTCGAACGAGAACGGGGGGAACTCCAGCGCCGCCAGGAAGAGTTGGAGGAGCAGGTGGAGACGCAGACGGGCCTTGAGCGCGACGCGGCAACCCTGCGCCACCAGCTTGACGAGTTGGAGCAGACCGAGGCGATGATACCCGGCCTTCAGCAGGAGCTTGCGTCCCTCCAGGCGACCATCCAGGAGGGGAACTTTGCCTACGAACAACGCGCCCTCCTCCGCGCAGTGGAGGAGCACCTTGCGGCCCTGGGCTACACCAGCGAAGCCCACGAGACGGCGCGGTCCAAGGTGCAGCAACTCGCGCACTGGTCCGAAGAATCCTACCGCCTGGATGCGGCCCGGGGCAACCTGGAGCGCGACGAACGGGCGCTCCAGCGCACCACAGAATTACATAACCGCTGCACGGCGGATATTGCGGCTCTGACCCAGGAGGAAACCACGCTGGCAGAGGAAGTCCGGGCGCTGCCTGCTGCCCACCAGCAGGCCCGAACGTGCGCGGAGAGCGTGACGAAGCACCGCAGCGACCTCGATGTGGCCCGCAAGGATTGCACCGAAAAGCAGGTGTTGCGGGACAAATCGCGGGATGCCGGGGCGCAGCTTGAGCAGCGGCAAAACGAGCGCCACGCCCTTGCCGAGCGCCAGGGGGTGTTTCAAGAACTGGCGGAAGCCTGTGGCAAGAAGGGCGTTCAGGCAATGCTCATCGAAACGGCTATCCCGGAGATTGAGCGCGAAGCCAACCGCCTGCTCGGGCGCATCACCGACAATCAGATGCACCTGACCTTCGACCTACAACGACCGACGAAGAAGGGCACCGTCTCCGAGACGCTGGATATCAAGATTTCCGACGGTCTGGGCACCCGCGACTACGGCTCGTTCAGCGGGGGCGAGGCCATGCGGATTAACTTTGCCATCCGCGTGGCCCTGTCGCGGCTGCTGGCCCGGCGCGCCGGGGCCAGTCTGGAGACGCTGGTCATTGACGAGGGCTTCGGGACGCTGGACGCCGAGGGGCGGGAGCGGTTTGTAGAGGCCATCACCAGCGTGCAGCAGGATTTCCGCCGCATTCTGGTGATTACGCACCTGGAAGACCTCAAGGAACGCTTTCCCACGCAAATCCAGATACGCAAGACGCGGGGGGGGAGCGCGTGGGAGGTAGGGTAGAAAGGAATTGGTGTTCTCCAGAGGTAGAGCAGAGAAGTATAACAATGGTCGTGACACCTTGGCTTGTTGAGAAGAGGAGAAAGCATTGATTCTCCCTTGTAACCACCAGAAACATATTGTGGATCAGGTCCAGCCCACGATAGATTTGCTGACCCATATGGATACCTGGCATCCTGAAATACTCCTCCAGCACGCCATCCAACCGCAGGACTACCAGGAGAGCCTGGTCTTTCGTTCCGCAATCGAGAGCATTCGTGGCAGG
>DAOTUF010000149.1:0-3219 GCA_034437495.1 Chloroflexaceae bacterium
TGCCTGCCTGTGCGCAGGCCTGCCCAACCCAGGCCATTACCTTTGGCGATATCGGGGACCCGGAAAGCCGCGTAGCGCAGCTCAAGGCACAACCGCACAACTACGACCTGCTCGGGGACCTGGCGGTCGTGCCGCGCACGAGCTACCTGGCCCGATTGAGTAACCCCAACCCGGCGCTTGAATCCCCGACTGCGACGGAACATGGTGGTCATCAAGATAGTCACGGGGAGGAGTAAGAATGCAAGCAGAGAATGTCGCAAAACTTGACAAGCAGCTCCAATCAGACCCCGTGCTCGCGCCGGGGCATACCTACGGCTCCATTGAGGAGAAAATCAATACCATTCCCTTGCCGCTGACCAAGAAGGCTCCGAAGGGGTGGATCTTTGGCTTTTCCATCGCCTTTGTGCTCCTCATGCTGCTGTTCTATTCCCTGGGGGTGCTGTTTGCCCGCGGCGTCGGCGTCTGGGGCATCAACAACCCGGTCTACTGGGGATTTGCCATCATCAACTTCGTCTGGTGGATTGGTATCGGCCACGCGGGGACCCTGATTTCGGCCATCTTGCTGCTGATGCAGCAGAACTGGCGCAACTCTATCAACCGTCTGGCCGAGGCCATGACGCTGTTTGCGGTGGCCTGCGCCGGCCTCATGCCGATTGTCCATATGGGGCGGCCCTGGCTCTTCTACTGGCTCGTCCCCTACCCGAACACTATGGTGATGTGGCCGCAGTTCCGCAGCCCGCTGGCGTGGGACGTGTTTGCCGTCTCGACCTATGCTACGGTCTCGCTGCTGTTCTGGTTGATTGGTCTCGTGCCCGACTTCGCCAAGATGCGCGACCGGGCCACCGACCGAACCACGAAAATCCTGTTCAATATCCTGTCTCTGGGGTGGCGCAACTCCTCCCGGCATTGGCACCGCTACGAGATGGCCTACCTCTTACTGGCGGGTCTCTCCACGCCGCTGGTGCTTTCGGTCCACAGTATCATCAGCCTCGACTTCTCCGTCGGTATCGTTCCAGGCTGGCACATGACGCTGTTCCCCCCCTACTTCGTAGCGGGCGCGGTCTTCGCCGGATTTGCGATGGTGCTCACCCTGGTGATCCCCATTCGCAAGTTCTACAAACTCGAAGACTTCGTCACCATGCGGCACATTGAAAACTGCTGCAAGGTGATGCTGGCGACAGGCATGATTGTCTTCTACGGCTATATGATGGAACTGTTCTTCGGGTGGTACAGTGCGCATGACGCCGAGTTCTTCCTGATTAACAACCGCTTCTTCGGTCCCTATGCCTGGGCATTCTGGGCATTGATGCTGTGCAACGGGGTCGCCCCACAGCTCATGTGGTTCAAGCAGTTCCGACGGAACTTGCCGCTGGTGTGGATCCTGTCGCTCGTGGTGGGCGTCGGGATGTGGCTGGAGCGCTTCGTCATCGTCGTGATGAGCCTCCACCGCGATTTCCTCCCCACCTCGTGGGACGCCTACACCCCGACGTTCTGGGATATCTCGCTCTATGCGGGAACATTCGGGTTGTTCTTCTCTTTGATGTTCCTGTTCATTCGCTTCTTGCCAATGATCAACGTCTTTGAGATGCAACTGCTGCGGCACGACCAGAAGCACCAGGTCGAAGGGGGCTTTGGAGGGGTCTCAGAGGAGGCATAGTCGAGTCATGCAGAAAGGAACAGGTAAAGAGCCATGAAGCAAATCTATGGTGTGATGGCCGAGTTTGAGCACTCTGAGCAAATCATTGAGGCCACCCGGCGTGTCTACGAAGCGGGGTATCGCAAAATGGATGCCTACACCCCCTTCCCAATGCACGAAATCTTTCACGAGATGCACGAGCATCGGACGTGGGTCTCCCCCATCACGATGGTGGGAGGGTTGACGGGGTTGGTCGGAGGGTTCATGTTGCAGACCTGGACCACCGTCATTGACTACCCGCTCAATATCGGGGGCCGCCCCCTGTTTAGCTGGCCCGCGTTCATCCCGATTACCTTTGAAAGCATGGTCCTGCTGGCGGCATTCTCGGCGCTCATCGGGATGATAGCGTTGAACGGGTTGCCCCAACCCTATCACCCGGTGCTCAATGTGCCGGGGTTTGAGCGGGCATCCCTGGACCGGTTTTTCCTGTGTATTGAATCCACGGACCCCAAATTTGATGCCGCTGCAACCGCCGGGTTCCTCAGCAGTCTGGGCGCTCAAAGGGTCGTTGAAGTTGAGGCATGAGGGGACAAGAAGGATGAGGATAAAGCAACAGTACCGATTTTCGGTCCGAACTCAAGTCCGGACGAGGCTCCTGGTCATCGCGTGCCTGGCGCTCTTTCTGGTGCTGGCATCGGCGTGTCACCAGGACATGTACGATCAGCCCAAATACCGCAAGGCGCTCATGGAGAGCGATTTCTTTGCGGATGGGATGGCCGCCCGTCCCAAAGTCCCCGGTACCGTCTCGCAGAGCCAGGCGTTGTATGACGAGCACCTGTCTACGGGCATGGTCGATGGGGAATTTGTGACGACCTTCCCCTTTACGATTACCCGCTCCGTGCTGCGGCAAGGGCAGTCAGCCTATGACATCTACTGTGTTCCCTGCCACGGCGTTCTGGGCAATGGGCAGGGGATGGTGCAGCGGCGCGGTCTGACCACACCCGCAAACTACCATACCGACCGCCTGCGCCAGGTTTCCCCGGGGTATATCTTTGACGTTATCACCAATGGGTACCGCAATATGTACCCCTATGGCTCCAGGATTAGCCTGGAAGACCGGTGGGCTATCGTGGCCTATGTCCGCGCCTTGCAGTGGAGCCAGCACGCAACCTGTGATGACGTCCCCGACGATGAGGCATTCAAAGAGGAATGTGAGGCCGGTGGGTCAGGTGACGAAGACGGGGAGGAATCGGAGGAAGCGTCTGAAGACGAGCAATAGCCCGAGATGCTTCTTGCTGGCAGATTCTTCCCTGATGATACCAGGGGAGCGGGGGGGAAGACTCCCCCACCTTCCCTGGTCAGGGTGTCAGAAGATATCTCATAAATTTCAGGATATGCACTGATGATGAAGAAACAGAACAAAGAGCAACCAGCGGATGTGGTCTCCCAACTGAAGCGCGTTCAGATACCCGCGATCATTGTGGGGGTCCTCGGTCTGGGGGTGTGGGCGCTCGGGGCCGGCAGCGGCACCCGCGAGCAGTTTTTCCAGACCTACCTCCTGGCCTTCCTCTTCTGGATAGCCA
>DAOTUF010000150.1:0-10729 GCA_034437495.1 Chloroflexaceae bacterium
CCAACCTGGCCCCCCTGGGATCGTCGCCGCATCATCATCATCATCATCATCTGCATGCGCCTGCGTCCGCGGCAAACCAGCAGCAGGCAGACCTCCCGGACGGTTACACCATTCTGGCTCCGATGGTAGGGATGTTCTACGAAGCCCCCTCCCCGCGTGATGCCCCGTTTGTCCAGGAGGGAGACGAAATCCAGGCCGGCGACACGGTGGGCATCATCGAGGCCATGAAAATCATGAACGAGATTGAAAGCGAGGTCGGGGGACGGGTCGCTCGTATCCTCGTCAAAAATGCCCAACCCGTTGAATACGGTCAGCCGCTCATGGTCATCGAGCCACTGTAGCCCGGAAGAACAAAGCCAGAACCAGAGCCAGAGCCAGCAGTCAGCCCATATGATATGATCCCGATACTCACCGTCAGCGAAATCACCACCTACCTGCGTGAAATGCTAGAAGCCGACCACATCGTGGGCGATATCTGGGTGCGGGGGGAGGTTTCCAACTTCAAACAGGCCGCCTCCGGACACTGCTACTTCAGCCTCAAAGAACAGGGAGCCGTGTTGAAGGCCGTCTTGTGGCGCACCAGTGCCGAACGGTTGGAACGGGTTTCGGCCCTGCCCACCAGCGGCGACGCGGTGCTGGCCCACGGGCGCGTGTCCTTCTACGGAGCCGGGGGCGACCTCCAGCTCTACGTCGATACCCTACGGCCTGCGGGTGTGGGAGAACTGGCCGCCCGCCTTGAAGAACGGCGGGCGCGGCTGGCAGCAGAGGGATTGTTCGATGACCGCCGCAAACGTCTGCCCCTCCCGCTGCCCCGCCGGGTGGGGGTCGCCACCTCCCTCCAGGGGGCCGTGCTGCACGATATCGTCACCGTGATAGCCCGCCGCTGCCCCCTGGTGGACGTGCTGGTGGCTCCCTGTCAGGTCCAGGGGGCGCAGGCCATTGCCAGCATCGTCGCGGCGCTCCACTCCCTCTACCGGGCCGGGGTCGATACCATCATCCTGGCGCGGGGAGGCGGGTCGCTCGAAGACCTGTGGTGCTTCAACGAAGAAGCGGTCGTGCGGGCCGTGTTTGCCAGCCCCGTCCCACTCATCACCGGCGTGGGCCACGAAACTGACACCACGCTCGTGGACGAGGTGGCGGACCTCCGCGCCCCCACGCCATCCGCAGCCGCGGAGCTGGCCGTTCCAGACCTGGCAACCTTCCGGCTGGCGCTGGTCTCGCTCCGCCAGCAGCTTGATGATACCGCCGTGCTTGCCCTGGAAACGCGCCACCGTTCTCTCGATGAGGCGGCGGCCACGCTACGGCGGCACAGCCCGGCGCAGCGCTTCTCGCACTACCGCCAGCAGATTGATGACCTGCTGCGGCGCTGTCATGCCCCGGTCCGCCACCTGCTCTCACTCCAGCGGGCGCAGGTGCAGGGGGCACAGGCCCGCCTGAAGGCCCTCAGCCCGCGGGCCACGCTGGAACGGGGCTATGCCGTGGTGCAGCGACCAGACGACGGAACGGTCATCACCCGGGCAAACCAGGCCGGGCCGGGCGACCACCTCACCGTCGTCGTGCGCGACGGGCAGATAGACGTGGAGGTCCGTGAACGGTAGAGTGGAGGTCGGAGGTCCGTGAACAGTAGAACGGTAGAACAATAAAGACGACAGAAGGGGAAATGAAGCGATGAAAAAGACCAGCACAAAAGTTGACACCTTCGAAGACCTCTACCGCCAGCTTCAGGAGGTGGTGGCTCGTCTGGAAACGGGCGACCTGCCGCTCGAAGCATCCCTGAAGCTCTACGAGCAAGGCGTTTCGCTGGCGGCTGCGTGCCAGCAGTTGCTTGATACTGCCGAACTGCGCGTGCAGCACATCCAGGTCTCGTCAGCAGGGAGCAACCCCACCCTGCCCAACTCTACCGGTGATACCAGTGACGAATAGCCATCTTGACCACCCTGACCACCCTGACCAGCCTGACCAGCCTGGCCCTCCCGACCACCCCGACCACCCCGACTACTTCGACTATCCGATGCTGCACCAGGGGCCACCGCGCCACCTGCCGCCGGGGGTCCTGGTCGCGTTGTACGGAGCCTACCTCCGCCACCACCCGCGCCTGTTCACCCGCGACATCTCGCTCATCGCGGGCATCCTGGCTACCGCTCTGCTGGTGGTGCTCCGCGCTGGCGTGTTCTGGAAGCTCTCGTTTGCCGTCGTGGTGCTCCGTCTGGGCATGCTGCTCTGGAAGGTCAACCGGCGCACCCACCAGACCATGATGCTGCTGAAGTATGGCAACGTGGTGCAGGCGCATATCCTGCGGATGCGCCCGTGCCTCGACGCCCAGGGGAACCACCAGGGAGCCTGTCTGGATTGCCTGGTTCCCGCCGGGCCGCGGCGCATCTCTGTGGGGAGTGTGTGGGTTGCAGATGGAGCCAGAGCCGAGCAGATACGAAAGCGAGGGCACGCCCGCGCCATCTGCCTGTCCCACGCCCCCGGTATATGGCACCTGCTCGATGCTACGGCATCATCTGCCTGGCTTCGCCCACTATCAGCGAGTCGATCAAAAGCTCAACCGGAGCCAGATCATCCGTAAACGGCGTGAAACGGGCCTGGTCGGGGGTGAACTCGCGCACCGGCTTGTGCCCCTCAAAAAGCGCCCACTGCATCACCAACCGCAGCGCTGGCACCTCCATCCGTTCGGCATTGGCCCGGAAATGCGCCACCCCATCCCCCACCCGCTGGTTGACGCCCACCACCAGCACACTGGTTGAACGAGGCGCACGGGTATCTATCAGAAAGACCTGCGGGAAGACTGCCCGCATGGTGCTGGCCACCGCGTTGACCAGACGGTCATCGCCTCCGGGCGGGCGACCGGCGTTGACCACCACGACCCCGCGCTCCTTCAGGTGGGCTTTTGTCTCGCGGAAGAACTCCACCGTCGTCAGGTGAAAGGGAATGTAGGGCTGGTGGTAGGCATCCATCGCAATGACATCATAGGTGCGTCGGGTAGTCGAAAGCCAGTAGCGGGCATCCTGGGTGAAGACCGTATAGTGTGGGTAGCGCGGGTCGTCGGCCTCCAGGTCAAAGTAGGCATACCCCATCTCCACAATGCGCGGGTCAATCTCCACCGCGTCGATGTGCGTCTCCGGCCCATAGAACGCCAGGAATTGCTTGGGAACCGTCCCCGCCGCCGACCCGAGCATGGCCAGACTGGTCACGGACTCCGCGGAGCGGTCGGGATAGACATAGGGAGCCACGGCGAAATAGTCCCACGGCCCGGCGGTGAGCAAGTCCAGCGGGTCCCCCGTCTCGCGGTACTTCAGGCGATACATCGAGTGGTTTGCGTGCCCCTCATTGAGCCGCAGGGTGCGCACCTGTTCGACCACCGCTCCTTCCTCATTGTAGACGTTCTGGGACACCACCTGGATGTAGTTGTAGCTCGATTCGGCCTCATCGAGCGCCACGCACCCGTAGCAGTCGGCAGCCTTGATAGGCGGGGGAGAGAAAAGGGTCCAGACCGCCAACCCCCCCACGACCACCACCATCCAGAGCGAGCGCCAGTCGCGCAGACCCACCAGCCCCAACCCCACCAGGAAAGCCGCAAACAGATAGATGGTGCGCTGCGTCCCCATCCAGGGAATGAGCACCAGCACAGAGAGAAACGTCCCCACGATGGACCCGATGGTCGAGAGCGCCGAAATCGACCCCGCCGTGCGCCCGGCGACCTCGATGCCGCTGGCCGCACGATGGAGTTGGAGGCGCACGGCGAAGGGTCCCACCGTGGCCATCAGGATGACCGGCGCAGCAAACAGCAGCACCACCCCCGCCAGCGCCGCGAGAAATCCCCCCGCCGCCAGACCGCTGAGCGACTGCTGAGCCAGATGCAGGATAGGCCGCGAGAGGATGGGTATCGTCCCGCAGAGCAACCCCGCCCACGCGACGAGCCGGTAGAGCACGCGCTGGTCGGGCCAGCGGTCGGCCAGCCACCCCCCCACCTGGTAGCCCGTTGCCAGGTAGATGAGCGTCATCCCGATGACCACCGCCCAGATGGGCTGCGACGTGCCGAAAAAGGGAGCCAGGAGACGCGGCATCACCATCTCGATGCCGAGCGTCCCCACCCCCGCCAGAAAGACCAGCAGCAAGAGAAACCGGTCAGATCGGACTGTTTGGGCCGTTTGGACCGTTGGAGTATTCATAGATATAGACAGGTCAGATGGGGTCAGGTCAGGATAGAAAGAATAACCCCCTTGAGTAGCTGCAACAGCAGCAGGGCAATGATGGGCGAAAAATCTAGCGGGCCGGTCGATGGCATAATGCTGCGGATGGGGCTGAGAATGGGATCGGCAATTTCACGCAACACCTGCGAGGCTCGCGTGCTTCCGCTGCGGTCAATCCACGACATAATCACGTACCCCAGGATGGCAATAAAAAGCGCATCGAACAGCAAACTGAAAAACGTAGCCAGGAAACTTGACATGAGTATGCTCCTCATTAGCATTTGATGATGAGTGGCGAGCGGTCACATCTATAATCTATCATCTATCAATCGGTATCACGCCTGCTCCAGGCGCACCCGCACGGCGGCCGCGTGCGCAAACAACCCCTCGGCCTCCGCCAACCGCGCCGCGGGGGGACCCACCCGTTCCAGGGCAGTCGCATTCAGCCCCACCAGCGAAATCACCTTGCGAAAATCATCCACATTCACCGGGGAGGCATAGCGAGCCGTCCCGCCGGTGGGCATAATGTGCGACGGACCGGCGGTGTAGTCCCCCAGAACCTCAAACGATTGTTCCCCCATAAAGATTCCGCCAGCATTCCGAATACGCCCGACGAGTGGCCACGGGTCCTCCACCAGCAGGCACAGGTGCTCCGGAGCGTAGGCGTTCGCTACCTCAACCGCCGTGGCGATATCGTCCACCAGCACCACACCGCCGCGCTGCTTGAGCGACTCCGCCGCATCGCGGGCATTGTCGGGCGGCAGGGCGTCAAGCTGGCGGGCCACCTCCGCACGGACCCGTTCTGCCAGGTCTGCCGAGGGAGTCAGCAGAATGGCACTGGCAAGCACGTGTTCGGCCTGGGCCAGCAAATCGGCTGCAACGTAGCGCGGGTCTGCCTGCTCGTCCGCAATCAGCAGCGTTTCGGTTGGACCGGGCAGGCTCTCAATCCCGACGCTCCCATAGACCAACCGCTTGGCCAGCACCACAAAGAGGTTCCCTGGCCCGACCACCTTGTCAACCTGCGGGACGCTCTCCGTGCCATAGGCCATCGCTGCCATCGCCTGCGCCCCGCCCAACGCAAAGAGCCGTCGTACCCCGACCACGTGGGCCGCTGCCAGCACCACATCAGACGGGAGACCGCGCTCGCGCTGTGGTGGCGAACACACGACCAGGTCCTCGACCCCTGCGACGCGGGCCGGGACTGCCGCATGGAGCAGGGACGAAGGCAGGGGGGCCGCACCGCCCGGCACGTAGATGCCCACGCGCTCAAGCGGGACCACCAGCTGCCCCATGGCACCCTCTGCGGTCAAGTCTACCCACGAAGAACGGGACTGGTGGCGGTGAAACTGTTCCAACTGGTGCGCCATCAGCCGGATGGCCTCAAGCAGCGATGGGTCCAGGGCTGCGGCGGCGGCTTCCATCTGCTCGTGGGAGACTTCAACCTGCTCCCGCGTCACCCCATCGAGCCGCTGCGTCCATTCGTGCAACGCGGCATCCCCACGGGAACGCACCTCCCGCACCACCCGCTCGACCGCCTGGGCGGGGGTGAGCTTTTCGCCAAACCGGGCCGCAATGCCATCATGCACATACTGCGGCACCTCCACCTCATCCAGAGGGACGCGGCGCAGGATAGTAGCCCGCGCGGCTCCCAAATCAGATATGATAGGAATGGGCATACGATAAACGCTCTCTCTCTTCAACATACAAGCGGGGATGAAAGATCCCCGTAATCAATGCAATACTTCCACCAGATCGCTTCTGGTATCTACGCTCTGCTTTGCTCAGGATGTGATACAATGAGCACACTCTCGCATGATAGCATGAACGAGGTTCATGCCATGCGCGGGACCGTTCATCTCATCCATCCATATCCATACACGCTGAAACGATGACCGGGACCGAACCCGATGGCGTACCCGGTCTGGTTCTGCGAAGACCTTCAAAACGATTTCGAAACCAACTGAGGGAGAAACCAGAAACTCTTGAGCACGTTTGGGAGAAGCCGTATGAGACGCACATCTTTGTTGTATCGAGCAGGGTTTGTGGTGGCCTGGGTGCTCCTCACCGCCCTTCTCTTCCCCGGTCACAAGACCGCTGCTTTTTCAGAACCTCCGATTATGGCATTGTACTATACGTCCTGTGGAATGGGCAACTGCACCGAGGGACCGCCGGGCCACCCGGCCCCCCTCTCCCAGACCCCCCCTCCTTCGCTGACCTACTTTCCCGAGAGCGGTCACTTTCTTGGCGGGGCGTTTCGCTACTACTGGGAGCAGAATGGCGGGGTGGGCCGGTTTGGATACCCCGTCACCGAAGAATACGTTCGTTCGGGCGACAGCAAACTCGTGCAATACTTTGAGCGGGCCCGCTTCGAACTGCGCATAGAGGGAGACCAGGCGCTCGTTGACCTGGGGTTGATTGGACGGGACTATCTCGACTACTACCAGCTTTCTTTCGAGCGCGTGTCTCCCGTCGAACCGACCGACGACCTGGCCTACTTCCCGGAGACCGGCCACACCCTGCGCGGGTTGTTGAAGGAATACTGGGAGGAGCAGGGCGGGTTGGCCTTTTTTGGCTACCCCTTGAGCGAGGAGGTTACGGCAAAGTTCCCCGACGGAGCCGACCGCACGGTGCAGTATTTTGAGCGGGCGCGGCTAGAATTGCACGGCAACACGGTCATGGTCGGAACCCTGGGACGGGCGCTGGCCCCCTGCCACCTCACCCAGTATCGATTGGCTGACCAGCCACCCCCAGAGCATGAGCACCTGACCGAGGGCGACCCGGAGCCATGCCCGCCCAGTCTCGCGGTCCATATTGACCAGCCACACGCAGGAATGGCGACCGGGCACGTCTACTATGCTGCGGCCCGGCCCGGCGAGGTGCAGGGATTTGAAGCCTGGAACTTTGTGCCGGACGAACTGGTCAGCCTGTGGTTGAACCTTCCCGATGGCTCGACCCGGCCCCTCCCCTACAAGGCGATAGCCAACCGGCGCGGCTATGTGCTGGTCGGCTTTCAGACGCGGGAGAGCGACCCGACGGGTCCGTGGAGCCTGGTGGCCGAAGGAAACAGCAGTGGGCGACGGGTGGTTGCTCCGTTTGAACTCCGGTGGTGAAAGGTGGGAATGCCCATGGAACCCTTGGAACCCTCAGATAGCAGAGTAGTTGAAGATACAGTTGAAGACATCGTATGGACCAATGGGGAGGAAGCGGGTACCCTGCCCCGCATGGGAGATTTACCCTATGAGGATGGGATTCCTTTGGAAACGAACTGGCACCGGGAGCAGATGAATCTGCTGATAGAGACGCTCTGTCTCCACTGGCATGACCGTCCTGATTTCTTTGCGGGCGGCAATATGTTTATCTACGACAGCCCGAACCGGCTGAAGACGGAAGATGTCCATGGTCCCGACTTCTTCGTGGTCAAGGGAGTTCGACAGGACCGACAGCGGCTTTCCTGGGTCGTGTGGGAAGAACAGAACCGAACCCCTGACCTTATTATGGAACTGGTTTCCGCTTCGACCAGACGCGAGGATGAAGGTCGGAAGAAGGAGCGATACCAGACCATGCTCCGCACCCCCGAATATATCCTCTACTACCCCGACAAGCAGCGGTTGGTCGGCTGGAAACTGGTCGGGGGGACCTATCAACCCATGGCAAAGGATGCGCGTGGCTGGCTGTGGAGTAATGAACTGGAACTCTGGCTTGGAACCTGGCAGGGGTTCAGCAAAAATGCCGAATACAATACCTGGGTGCGCTTATTCGATGCGGATAACCGCATGCTGCTCACTGGCATTGAAATGGCAGCCATCGAAGCCGATGGTCGCTCCCGCGCCGAAGCACGTCTCCGTGAGATGGAAGCGGAAATCCGCCGATTGAAGGGTGAAGGATAAGCCGCTCCTGCTCACGACCATATCCCGCCCCCTGACGCGCAGCCTGCTGCTTCTGGGGGTGCTCTTTGCCGCTGGTGGGGGGAGCCTGTTTGTGCTCCTTTCTGCTCCCCCCACCTGGTCTCTCGACGTGGGTACCGCTGGCGATACCCGCTTTCTTGCGGGCTTCTTCCCGCCCGAGCGCAGCAGCGACGAAGCAGCGGGGAACCCTCCCCTGCCAGCAGCGTTCCGCTGGAGCCGCCCCGAAGCCCATCTCCTCCTGTACGGCCTGGGCACCGCTCCCTCCGCCCTGAGCCTCCGCCTGCACCACGATGCCTCTGCGCCATCGAACCACAGCCTGCGGGTGCAGCAGGGTGAGCAAACTTTCGCCACCATTCGCCTGGTTCCCGGCTGGCGCACCTACCGAACCCTGCTCCCCGCGGGCACAGCAACCAGCACCGGCTTTGCGCCAGCACGCCTTACCCTGTTTGCTGCCCCCTCCCCTGCCGCGGGGGAGGGGGAGGGGAGCGAGGAGCGGCGGAGCGATGATGAACGCAGCCTCGGCGTGCCGGTCGACCGGGTGGCGGTTGTCCCTCTGCTCCCTCCGACCTCTCCCGTGGTTCCCGTGCTGGCGGGTCCCGTGGGCGTCGGGCGCACGCTGCTGCTGCTGTGGGGGGTTGCGGTGCTGGCGGGGGTGCTGTGGCTCATCAACCAAGCTCTGGAACCGCAGCACCCCCCGACCGCGGCGCTCACCCATCTCCAGGTGCAGCTTGTGGGAGCGTTTGCGCTGCTGGCTGTCTGGGCGTGGCACGACCCGGTTTCGCTGGCGTGGGTCTGGTCAGCGGCGGGGTGGGTGCTGGTGCCGGGGACAGTCGCCCTGGGCGGGGTGGTTCTGGGCAGGCTGCTCCTGCCGCGCTGCTCCCCTGGCCGGCCCCAGGAGAGGGGAACATGCTTACCTCTTCAGCCGGGCAGGGGTCTCACCGGTCTCACCGGTCTCACCGGTCTCACCGGTCTCACGGCGCTGGCAGTGCTGACGGCGCTGGCTCACCTGCTGCTCTTCCTGCCGCTGCCGGTCGCGTGGCGTGGCGGAGCCGCCTGGTGCGTGCTCGGCCTGCCCGGTGCGCTGCTGGCGCTCCGGCTCGTGCCCGCAGACGAAGCGTGTTCCCCCCTGACGCGGCTCTTTCTGGGGCTGTGCGGTGGGCTGGCGCTGGCTCCGCTGCTGCTCCTGCTGCTCCACGCCCTGCCCGGACCGGTGCCCGGGTGGGCGCTGCTCCTGGCCTGCGACGCGCTGAGTGCGGGGCTTGCGTGGCCCTACCGGAACGTGCGGCTGCGGTGGCCGGTTCTTCCCCCCTCGGCTCGCGTCGTGTCCTCTCCCCTGCTCATCGCCCGTTTCACTCTGGGTGCCCTGGTGCTGGTGGGCATCTGCTTGCGGTTGGCCTGCTCCGGCTGTGCCGAATTTCAGGGCGATGAGGGACAGGCCATGATGATGGCAGCTCGCCTGGTGCATGGGCAGGACGATATCCTCTATCTCCACCGCAAGGGGCCGATGGAGGTGCTGCTGCCAGCGCTGCCGCTTGCCCTGACCCACCACATCACCGAATGGGTTGCCCGCCTGCCCTTCACCCTGGCTGGCGTGGGCATCCTGGGGGGGAGCTACCTGCTCGGTTCGCGCCTGTTCCGGCAGCCCGACGCCGGTCTCCTTGCGGCGGCTATCCTGTCGCTCGAAGGGTTCATGCTTGGCTTTTCGCGCATCGTGCAATACCAGAATATCGTGCTGCTGATGACGCTCGGTGCGCTCTGGTGCTGCTGGCGCTTCTTCGAGGGGGGGAACTGGCGCTTGCTGCTGTTGGCGGCGTGGTTGGCGGCCTGCGGCTTGCTTGCCCACTACGATGGCATTTTCGGGTTGCCTGCCATGGCGTGGCTGGTCGCGGCGGGAGGTATCCAGCGTGGCTGGCGGGGAAGGGATTGGGTCCGCTCCCTGGGGGGGCCGCTGGTGGTCGGCGGCGGGCTGCTGGCCCTGTTCTACCTGCCCTTCGTGCTGCACGAACAGTTTGCCCAGACGCTCCACTACCTTCTGGAAAAGCGCATCGGCGGGCAGCAGCAGGCGGGGATATTCACCAACAACCTGGGAGACTACTCCCTGCTGGCAACGTTCTACAACCCCACCTTCCTCGTCCATACGCTGGCGCTGCTCCTGGCCGGGGGCGTGCTGGCCTGGCTGTGGGGGTCTGTTCGTCCGCGCCCGGTGGGGTGGGCGATGGCGGCGCTGCTGCTGGTGGGGGGGATACTGCTGGTGGCGGCACCGGGTGCGTTTCGCCTGAACATAAGCAGCGGCCTCAATCTCAACTGGGCGCTTGCCGCTCTGGGTCTGCCCCTGGCGGCGCTGGTCCTTTCCCCCTCCCCGTCGGTTCCGCTCCCCCTCCGCGTCGTGGTGCTCTGGTTCGGGGGGGCTTTCCTCACCGAGGCGTTTGTGGTTGCCGACCCGAAGACCCACTTTTATACGATGCTGCCGGCGGCGGCCCTGCTGATGGGCCTGTTCATCGTTCAGGCCGTTCGCTGGCTCCACCGTCGTCACCTGGCCTGGATGCTCTCCCCCCTGGTGCTGTGGGGTGCGGCGGTGGTGGCGCTGACCGTGCCCTACCTCTTCATCGTCTTTGTGCGGCAGGTTCC
>DAOTUF010000151.1:0-11448 GCA_034437495.1 Chloroflexaceae bacterium
GCTCGGTCCGATAGCGCTGGGCCAGGTGCATGCGCAGACCTTTGTCTGCATCGCGCCGCTGCTCTCGGGCTTCGTATCCACGGTATCCTGGGATAAGGTGCAGAAGATTTTTGATAGTTTCTTGCATACTCAGAACCTCCCCGGTCGTTTCCCCCTTGTGGGTCCCTTGCCCATGGCATGATACCACACAAGTACGGAGTCATTCGGGGAGATCGGGGTGATCATGTCCCGGTCACGGTTCGTGCTGGCGATTTGAGGAGGGGGGACTGACAACGAAAATGGCTACACCCGTTTGGTATAGCCATCATCACGAAACAATTATCGGGTTTTCTCGTCTGGTCGGGGCGACTGGATTTGAACCAGCGACCTCCTGAACCCCATTCAGGTGCGCTACCAGTCTGCGCCACGCCCCGCCGTATACGGAACATTATAGCGTGGAAACGCCGGGGAGTCAACCCCTCCCGCGCCCCCGCGCAGGTGACAGGAGCGCAGCCTCCCGCCGGCCTGGAGCCACCCGGGAGGCTGCGACTGGGCCCGCTGCTGGTCACAAGCAGGCTTAGCCCACGTTCACGCCGTATGACCGCGCCAGCGGACCAAGCCCCCCTGCGAAGCCCTGTCCCACGGCGCGGAACTTCCACTCGTTGTTGTGGCGGTAAATCTCGCCAAAGACCACGGCGGTCTCGGTGCTGACATCTTCCGACAGGTCATAGCGGGCAATCTCCTTGCCGCTGTCCTCGTTCACCACCCGGATGAACGCATTGCTGACCATCCCGAAGTTCTGGCGGCGCGTTTCCGCCTCGTGAATCGTCACCCCAAAGATGAGCCTGGCCACGTCCGAAGGCACACGTGACAGGTCGACGCGCACCATCTCGTCGTCGCCTTCCCCCGCGCCGGTGCGGTTGTCGCCGCTATGCACCACCGACCCGCACGTCGATTGCAGGTTGTTGTAGAAGATGAAATCGGTATCGGCGCGAACTTTCCCCCCATTGTTGAGCATGAACACACTGGCGTCCAGGTCGAAGTCTGCCCCGTCGCTGCTGCGGGCATCCCACCCCAGACCAACCATCGCACGCTTCATACCGGGGTCTTCTTTGCTCAGCGATACGTTTCCACCTTTTGAAAGGGCCACTGCCATAGGTTTTTCCTCCCTGATAGTTTAGTTCAAGATAGCGAATACCCAAAGGGACTGCGCCAGATTATCTCTTGATATCATCGGTATCGTTGGTATTCATTGTAGACCATCGAACCCGTTTCTTCAAGTGACCGAGGGAACCCCATCGGGTTCCTCTTGCTGCGCCCGCCGCTTTTCCTGCTTCAGGTAGAGCTTGGTGAGTTCCTCCGCGAACGGAGCCAGCAGCCCCACCACCATCATCAGCGGGAAGAGCGACAGCGAGAGCGCCGTCATCCCGACCGACTCATTGACGACCGGCACATAGACAAAGAACAGCGCAATGCTCATACTGATGGCCACTGCGCCGAGCGTCCAGCGGTTGCGGAACAGCCCGATTTCCCAGATATTGGAGGTCATCGAGCGGGCAGTAAAGGCGCGGTAGAGCTTCTGGAAGATGTAGGTCATAAAGGCCGCGGCCCGCGCCATTTCCAGGCTCATCCCCACCACGTTCAGGCAGTAGACATACACTCCCATAATAAGGATGGTTGCTACTACCGTCTGCACCCCGATGTGAATCCACATTGTGCGCCCGATGAACGGCTCGCCGCGCCGACGGGGGGGACGCTCCATCACGTCTTTCTCACCCGCCTCAAACGCCATCGCCAGCGCCGGGAAGCTGTCCGTCGCAAAGTTGATGACCAGCAGCACCAGCGCTGTCAGGGGGATAGGCACGCCAATCGCATAGGCCACGATAAATGCCCCCACCTCGCACCCGTTCCCGGAGAGGATATAGGACAGGTAGAGGCGGATACGGTGGAGCACGTTGCGTCCTTCTTCCACCGCGTTTGGTATCGTCCCGAAACGGCTGTCCATCAGCACCACCTCGGACGCGTCCCGGGCCACGTCGGTGCCATTGCCCATCGCAAGTCCGACATCGCTCTCCTTCAGCGCAATCGCATCATTCACGCCGTCCCCGGTCATCCCGACGATAAAGCCGGCCTCGCGCATATCCCGCACAATATCGGCCTTGTGCTGCGGCGTCACGCGGGCAAAGATGCGCACCTTGCGCAACCGCTCCAGAAACTCTGGCGAAGGGTCGCTCAGTTCGCCCAGTTCCTCACCCGTAATCACCACCTCTTCAAAGGGCATCCCCGGCTCGATAATCCGCACCATCCGCGCCACCTCGTAGGCGGTGATGGGGTTGTCGCCCGTGACCATGATGGTGCGTATTCCCGCCGCTTTCATCTTCTCAACGGCGGGAGCCACATCGTCACGCGGCGGGTCCATAATCCCGACCATCCCCATGAACACCAGCTTCGCCTCGGCCTGGTCGCGGACGCGGGCCTCCTCTTCGGGGGCCATGCGGTCGGCCAGCGCAATGACGCGCAATCCCCGCCCGGCCAGTTCGTCTATGGCCTGCTGGATGAAGCGCTGCTGGATGTGGTCCATCTCCATCACGGTCCCGTTCATCCAGAAATGGGTACACAGCCCCACAATCTGCTCCGGCGCTCCTTTGGTCAGCACCTCCACGTGCTCCTCACCCTGCTTCCGATGGACAGTCGTCATGCGCTTCAAGGTCTGGTTGAACTCGTGCTCCGTGACGCGTGTCTCTTCGATGCCGCCCACCACCTCGATGCTCAACTCCTGTGCCCACCGCAGCAGCGCCGACTCCGTCGAATTGGAGTCGTTGTTGCACAGTGTGGCAATGCGGGCAATCCGCACCATGGCCTGGTCCTGCTGCGCGGCCTGGGCATCGAGGTCCGCAACCTCAAAGATTTGCCCATTCACATAGAGCGTCGTGACCTGCATCTGGTTGGTGGTGAGGGTGCCGGTCTTGTCAGTGAGCAGCACGTTCATACTGCCGCTGCCTTCGACGGCTTTGGGCTTGCGGATGAGCGCGTTGCGCTTGACCATGATGCCCGTGGCGATGGCCAGCGTGATGGTCAGCACGGCGGGCAACCCTTCGGGGATGGCCGCAATGATGAGCGCCACGGCGTTGATGAAGGCCTCCTTGAAGATTTCTACCACGCGCCCCGCGTCGATTGCTTCAGACGGGGAAACAAACTCGCGCACCACCCCGAACCCGATGACGATGACCGCAATCCAGATGAAAATTTTCGTCATCGCGTCGCCAAGCTGGTCCAACTGCTCGTCCAGCGGCGTCTTGACCTCTTCCGACTCCGACAGGCGAGCCGCAATCTTCCCGATTTCGGTCTCGCCGCCGGTGGCCGTCACCACCATGGTGGCATTCCCGCCCACCACGGCGTCCCCGCGGTGCAGCATATTGCACTGCTCGTTCACCACGGTTTTTTCGTCCAGCGGGTCCAGGTCAATGCTCACCGGGAGCGACTCCCCCGTCATCTTACTGGTGTCCTTCTCCGCATTCACCGCAGCAACCACCCGTCCGTCGGCGGGAGCAATCGCCCCGGTCGGCAGGTAGACGATATCGCCGGGCACGATGTCGGTCACGGGCACCTCGATGCGTTTGCCATTGCGAATGACCAGCTTGAGGGGCATATCGGCGCTGCGGAGCGCCCGGGCTGCGTCGGCGGCGCGGCCCTCCTGCCACAACCCGAACCCCGCCATAATGTTGAGCATGATGAAGATGGCTACGCCTTCTAGCACGTCGCCAAGCAGCAGACTGACCACACCGCCCACGAGCAGCAGCCGCACCACGGCGTCCCCCGTGAGCTGCCCCCAGTAGCGCCGCCAGAGGGGGTCTGGCTCCGGCTCCGGGATGGCGTTGGGGCCATACTGTTGTAAGCGCTGCTCTGCCTCTTCCGCGCTCAATCCCTGCTTCGCATCGCTCTTCATCTCCTGCAATACCTGCTCAGTGGGCAGGGACCAGGGCCGGAGCGGAGTCCGGGTCGAGGTCTCAATCGTCGCACTATCGGTCATAATCCTTCCTTCTCTGGTGTTTCAAACCCTGTTGCTTCAAACCTTGTTGCTTCAAAAGACCGGTCGTTCATCGTACCATGCTTGTTCCAACTGATTATTCATCACTCAATTCCTCATGGGGTCCATCCTGCCTCTTCCATGTGCCACCCCATCCGCCAGAAGGCCCGAATATCCCACGCCAGGTTGATGAGCATGCCGTGCCGCTCTACCCCTCCCTGGAGCATCCCGACGATGCGCCCATCGGAGCGGCGAAAGACCGGCCCGCCCGAGGAACCGGGCGCGGCCCCGGCGTCTACCTGGAGCAGCGGCACCTCCCCGCGCTGCCGACAGCTATTGATAATGCCCTGCGAATAGTTCACCCCTAGCCCCAGTTCCAGGCTCAGGGGGAAGGCCAGCAACCCCAGAGCCTCGCCCAGTTGGGGGGCTTCGTCCGGACCGGCCAGCGGCATCCAGTAGGGCGACCCGCTGCCATCGGCAATCCAGAGCAAGCATACATCGTGCTCGGCGTCCCCCGCTACAAAGACGAGCGGGCGCAGGAGGCGGGACTCGCCCAGGCAGATGCGCACATGGCTGGCGTTCTGGACGACATGGTAGCAGCTCAGGAGGTAGCCCCCCGGATTGATGACAAAGCCCGTCCCGGAGGCATGGTTGCCGTCCTCATACTCCACCAGGATGAAGCCAACCCCCGGGATGAGACCCTGGGGGAGGGGGGGAAGCTGAGTGCCGGGCCAGTTCGTGGGCAGAAAAATCCGCGGTCTCCCTCCCTCCGTTGCCGGGGATGGCTCCACGGAGGGAGGCGGAGCGGCGTGGGATGGAGCAGGGCACGGTGGGTCGCGGTGGGGTTCCTCCCGCTCCCCGTGCAGCACGTGCGCGGGCACCCCGTAGGTTTCGAGCAGCACCCGCATCCCCGCCCGGAACCCGCTGCTCACCAGCGCCACCCGCCAGACATCCTTGAAATATACCTTGCAGAGGATGAGCGCCTTTTCGCCTTCAAAGTCCCCTGCCGTGAAGGTATAGCGGCCTTTTTCGGTGCTGCCGTCGGTTATGGACAGAAACCCCTCCTGGATATCGGCGGCGTTTTCTCGCAGGCAGCCGGTGTGTTCGCCCATCGAGACCACGAAGATCAGTTCTCTGGCTTCGGGCGGGAGGTTGGCGAGGTTGAGCGCAAAGGAGACGCTGGTCGCATCCTGGTGTTCGATGGCAATGGACTGACAGGGGCTACGGGGTTGTCCCGCGTAGATGACATATTCCGGGCGGAGCAGTTTTTCGTTTGCGTCCAGTACCAGGCCATAGAAACCGACCTGGTTGAGACCGGTCAGGCGCAGGTTGAACGCCATCGTGTCGCTGCCGGTCAGGTCGGGGAGCTTGACGCGCTGCCCCTTCACGAGCTTCGTGGTGGTCCTGGTGGTGCTCATGGCAATGGCGGCGCAGGAAACCACCTGCTTCAGCAGGTGGTTTCCTACGCCGCCGTTCTCCTTTCTCCTCACGAGCCACGACCGAAAGGCCACCACCGTCAACCGCTGGCAGTCTCCCGTCCGGACCCCTTGCGTCAATCGTTGGTTCGTCCGATAGGCGTGCAAACTGATGGTCTGCCGCTTCCGATCCCACCCGCCCACCGCACAGAGGCCATATTTCGGGTGCCGCACTAGCGTACCCCGCTTGAACCCCAGGCTCTGCGTGCCTCCATACGGCTTCCGCACCCCGCCCTTTGACGGTTGAAAGCGGTGCAGTTGCCGCCGATGCACCCGCACGGGCACCACATACCAAATACGCGGGTCAGTGGGATATGGTGCGCTGCTCCCCTGCGCCGCCAACACCCAGGCATCCACGGCGTGACTGGCGAATGACCGCTGCTTCTTGCTCTTTGCCTTCTTCAAGCCATACTGCTCACGCAGTGCCTTCGTCTCGTAGCCCTGCCGCAGATGCAGGGCCAACCCCATTCCGCACAGCAGCCGATAGAGATGCTGCTTCCCGTTCTGGACGGGACTGAACGCCGCGTTCCACTGCCGCGTCTTCCCGTCTCGCCGCTTGCCAGGGCGGGTTTCGGCTCGTACATCTTCCACCACCACGTCGGTCAGCGGCAGCACCTTCTGAAGCTGCGCCACGACCCGCGCCTTTGCTTCCCATCGGCTCCGCGTTGAAGGCGGTACCCACCCTGGTGGGCGCGTGCGATGATCGAACCGCGCAGGGCGACGGCGGCATTTCCGATACCGCCTTCCACGCCGCATCTGCCGTCGCTGTTCAACCGCACGCCCGATGTGCGTGGGTGCTTCCACCATCAGGTTCACCACCGTGTCCTGGGTGCCGACCACGCTGAAGCCCTCGTACGTGGCTCCTGGGTCAACCCCCACGACCAGCGGCTGGTTGTCTGGTTGCTCGACCACAGACGACAACCGAATGCAGAAGAGACCGAGCTTGTTCCAGAACGAGGTCGCCTTGCCCTGCTTGAGCAGGTGCCGCGCCTTCTGGGGCGTGCAGGGCATCAATGGGGTGCCGTTTGCGTCTATCACGGGTACTCTCACAACACGTCCTTTCCTGATTGCAGGTCTCCTGGTCGATGCCAGGGTCATATGTCCCTTCGACGGGGCCAATCGTGCGTAGTCGCCTTCACGACGTGGCATTGAATGGTTCTGCCGAACGTAGTCCGCGCCAGGGAAGCACGCGGAGGTTCTTCTAGCACGATGGCGGCTGCTCCGAAGAGCCGTCTAGTCAACGGTTGCCTTGGTACCATCATTCCAAGCCACCCGCTTCAGCGGGTGGTCGTTGACAATGGCTCGCAGTCTCTCTACACTCAATGATGTCCATGGGGAGAACCTGTCCCTTGCTCCCCTCCATTCCTTACTATACTCTATTCTCCCCCCTTCTGGCAACTACAGAGAGCTACCAATTAGCCCATGCTGTCTTCACCCTCGGCGAGGAACAATTTCCAGAATATCGGTACCTGGCGTACGAAACACAGATTGGTACGAATGGTATCTGCGGAGCCATCTGTTGGTGCGGAAAAGATAAGGCGAAAATTCACTCGACACCACCAGAAATAACCGGGCGGAAGGCCAGCGTCCTACAAATCGTTCCTCATTTTTGCCCTTGCCCTTGCCCGGGCGCAGGATTCCCAGGCTGATCAAATCTTTTTCTTCTTTTCGGTTTCCATCGTGTTCACCAGTGACATCAGACACCTCGAACCTGGCCCACTCCTGGTTTGTACGGACCAGGACCAGGTCATTATCATGTTCCTCATCCTCTATTGCTTTTGTCTCTGACTTTGCACTGCTCGTGGTAGGGTGGCACCGCTCAACCAGAAAATCGTTCAGTCCTGAATCTGGCTGTTGTGCCCATTCCAGTGCATCGAGCAACCGCTCTATCGTTGCGCACTGGTGGATAACTTCGACGAGACTGTGCTTTTGTATGGTAGTGTCTATCAATGCCGGGCGCTCATGGGAGGGCAAGGAAACAGCAAGACGCTTCATAGCACTCCCCCACGATGCGCTATCCATCTCTTTCTCTTTCTGAACCTGCGCAATGGCTGATGCACCGCGCTGTACAAGAAAGTCATGTGCCTCCTGTATGGAGCGGTAACATTCGCTCAGACTGGTATGGAAAAGAGGCTTGACAAGATGTGGCATGTACTCATCCTCTGGGTAAAAATGCATTGTCTATGATGAGACTATCATAGGGGGGAGGCACACTTCCTGTCAAGGTTTCTTTTCCGCCGCCCCCCGGCGCTGCGCTTCTCCCCCTGGATGGTCAATAATCGGACCGGCCTCTGTCATGATGGTTCCCCTTCTGGCAACCGCAGAGAGCTACCAATTCTCAATGATAGTATGCAGGAAGCGCATGCTATGCTATGGCTCTACGGCGACTTCGCCCACCTGCACGAAATCGCTCCCATCCTGCAACCGCAGCCGCTCCCCCGTCGCCGGGTCAAACACCCCCACGATGACGCGGTAGCTCCCCGGTGGGGCATCGCTGGCAAGGTCAAGCGGCACATCCTGCCAGACCAGCTGCCCCGGTTCCCACGAGGAGGTGGGGTGCCACTCCCCCCCGGCGGCCCCGTTCCATTCCGCTATCTTGCGATCGTTCGCGTCGAGCACCTGCACGAAGACCAGGAAAAGGTGCTCCGGGGACTGCACACCTTCCCAGAGCAGCGAAACCCACACCCGTTTGCCCGCTCGCAGACGCGGGGGGTCCAGTTCGAAGCCGCGCAGGGTGATACGCTCGCCAAACCGGGCCGAGGCGGACGTTTCGGGCGTGCGGAGCCGCACAAAAACGCCGTTCACGTCCAGCGGCGCTATGGCCTCGATGGTGGAACCACGGTGCTCAAACCGCAGGAAGGGGATGACCCGCTGCACCTGCTCCCCCTGGTAGACCCACAGCGCAGCAAAGTAGCGCCTGTCCTGAGTGTCCTGGATGTCCTGAGTGTCCTGGATGTCCTGAGTGTCCCGTCCCCGGGCGGCATCGGTCTGCACGGGCAGCGGCGTGCCATCGAGCCACATAGCCGGGGTGCGCAGGTCAAGTTCCAGCCGGTGGACGCCATCGGAGGGGGCAGGAAAGAGGGACCAGGCATAGTGGAGCGGGGGTGCATCATACCCGGCGCGGTCTTCGTAGATTTCTACTGCCAGCCGGAGCGCTTCGCTGCCAGGGTTGGCAAGCTGGAGCCGGGTCCGGGTGCGGCTCCCCTCCTCTCCGTCCGGTGGCTCGCTGGCAACGCCCAGAAGGAGCGTGTCATCCAGGGGGAGGGGGAGGGGTACGGAAGAGGCCGACAGGGGGGGAGCGGCTTCGGTGGGTTCGTCAGGCTCGTTCAGGCTGGCCCACCGCAGCAGCAGGGGAGCCTCTTCGCTCCCCCCCCGCAGCGTGAGCGAGGTGGGAACGGTGAGCAGACCGGTGCGGAAGAGATGAGCACCGGCGGCAATATCCAGATGGGAGCGACGCTGCTGGTCTCCCTCCCTGACCGTTATCTCTATGGTCTGGGACACGAAACTTGCCAGCATCAGGCTCACCGTGCGCTGCGCCGGGTGGGTGTCGGGCGCAGGAGGAGCCACCAGACCCGGCGGCTCAAGGCCAATCGTCTCGCTGCCGAGGGAGAGGGTCAGGGGGACGGTGGGGGAGGCTTCCAGGTGGCTCCCGATGCCCACCCGGGCGCGGCTCAAGGTCGTATCCTGCATCAGCAGGGAGCCTTCGGTGATGGCAGTGGGTCGTCCGTTCAGCCACGCCACCCGCTCCGGAGGGGCGGCATAGAGCGCGGCACGGCCATCTCCCCAGAGACGCGCATCCGTCGTCATGCCATAGGCGCGGGGGTCTTCGCCATCGCGGATGATGGCATAGCGCGGGGTGGCGTCGGGGCGGGTGTTGACAAATGGCTGGTAGCCTGTTGCCGTGACCCCGAGCAGTTCCCGCCCTCGCAGGGCATAGGCCAGCGTACCCATATAGGGGCCGCGCAGCTCCGGCGCCGGGGAGAGCGCGACGGGGCCGGCTTGGTCCAGGCGGGATATGGCGGCCCGCATCCCCACCGTCTCCAGGCCGAAGACCCCCGGCTGCCCGATGTAGACCAGGGAGGTACGGACGCTGGCTATTCCACTGCTCACCACCAGCAGGAGCAGCAGCAGCGGAACCCCTGCGCGTGCGACCACTGCCGTAACCGTCAAAGACAAAGAGGCCCGAGGGGAATGTGATGATGCCCAGGCTCCCCCTATGCCCGCGCCTACGACCCCGAGCAGGAGCGAGTTGATATAGCTGGCACCACGCACATAGCCATAGGGGAAATGAACGACGAAGCGCAGACCGACCAGGTAGAGCAGCAAGCACCCGACCATCCCCACCACCAGCCTGCGCCGCCCGCTTCCCACCAGCATCCCCCGCGCCAGCAGGAGCAGCGCAGCCCCCACCCCCCCCCAGATACGGAGCGCTTCCAGCAGCGTGGTGGCAGCCGGTTCGGTGGGGGAGCGGTGGGAGAAGGGAGCGCTGCCCGCAATCACCGCCGGCGAGATGAAGTCGGAGATGCCCATGGACGCGACCTGACGACCAAACACGCCGAAAAAGGCGTCCGGTGCCCGCAGGTGCGCCAACCCCCCCACCACGGCCCCCCCGACCAGCACCGCCACTCCGCGCCGCACCACACGCCCCCATCCCTCTTGCCACCCTCCATAGCGGTGCTCCCAGAGCAGCGCCAGCCCCAACCCGAGGCAGGCCGCGCCATAGGCCATCAGCATGGGCCAGTAGGTGCAAGAGAGGCCGCCGAGCAGCAGCACCGCCGCCAGCACGGGACGGGGAGCATCTTCTTCGAGCGCTAGCAGCGTGCAGACCAGCGCCGCCGGGAGCAGCGCCAACCCGCCCAACCCCATCCCGAAGCTGTTGTAGGTCGTCCAGAGCAGCAGACTGTTCATCCCCGCCAGCCCCACCCCTGCGAGTGCGCCACGGGTCGGCACCTTCAGCCCCTCGCGCAGCAGCGCATAGAGAGGTGCCAGCGTCAGCGCCCGCAGCAAGGCCAGCATGGGGACCCAGCTGTCCCACGCCTCCCGATAGACCAGGAGGTCGGCCATGGCCTGGGCGTAGGTTGCGCCCATGGCACGGGACGCCAGGCGGTTGGTCAGCAGCAGGTCGCGCAGCGGGTTGGGGGGGGCCTGGTCAAGCGTCAGGGCGCTGTAGTCCTTCAGATAGTCGGCCAGCGGCAGGTAAAACTCAACATCCCAGTTGTCCCCTATCGGCATCAGTGTGCCATAGGTCAGCACGGGCGCGATGCAGAGCAGCCAGGTGCCCGCCATCATGAGCAGCAGCGGGACAAGCTCGGGGAGGGGCAGCAGGCCCGGCCCCCACCGGCGTCCCCCTCGCCATTCGCCGACCAGCGCCCCTACCAGCAGCACCCCCGCCAGCACCAGCACCAGCGGCATCATCTGGCGCATCGTCAGCCCCGCGTGAGACCCGTACAGACCAGCCAGCGCCAGCAGCGCCAGCCCGAAGAGCGGAGCAAGGGTCAGTTCGTGGGGGTGCAGGCGGGAGGGGAGCAGCAGCCGGGCCGCCCCCAGACCAGCCACGCTCAGGAGCAGCAGTTGCCCGGCGCTGATGACCAGGGCTGCGGGTAGGATAGACACGGTGATAGCTCCTCCTCTCTCATCTCAAAATCTCAAAATCCGGTCCATGCTATAATAGCTATCATACGCTATGATACAACGAAATGGCTCCCTGCGTCGTCAACGACCCAACCCTGAAGGGTTGGGCTTGCAGGACACTGTAAGCCGACGTTGACCAGTTCGCCCGCAAGGGCAGCCGATAGGGAGGTCACGAGACCCTGGGATGCGGGGTGCCAGTCCCAGGCCCTCTCGCTGGTCGTTAAACAGGCAGACGGTCTATGCTCGTGCGACCAGCACGACAAGCCTCCCTATCTGAACGAGGCACACGTTACCGCCGTAAGGCGAGTGGGTTTGCTGGTTTTCCCGCCGTAAGGT
>DAOTUF010000152.1:0-5407 GCA_034437495.1 Chloroflexaceae bacterium
ACCTTACGGCGGGAAAACCAGCAAACCCACTCGCCTTACGGCGGTAACGTGTGCCTCGTTCAGATAGGGAGGCTTGTCGTGCTGGTCGCACGAGCATAGACCGTCTGCCTGTTTAACGACCAGCGAGAGCGCCTGGGACTGGCATCCCGCATCCCAGGGTCTCGTGACCTCCCTATCGGCTGCCCTTGCGGGCGAACTGGTCAACGTCGGCTTACAGTGTCCTGCAAGCCCAACCCTTCAGGGTTGGGTCGTTGACTCCAACTATATCCGAACTTCGCCCCCGGTTTCTTCCCATCCTTTCGGGTGGAGGCTAGTTTCTGGAGTGAAGAACCCGGCCCCTTTCCCATATGGTTCCATTATAGCACAGTTTGTCCGTTTTTGAAGCACAGGGTGAAGACGGAGGCAGCGTTCGCCGGGCTGCATCTGCTGGTGCAACCGGTGGAGGATGAGAGGACGAGAGCATGATAAAGGGAGAGTTGAATCATCAGCGGTCTTTCGGGCGCTCGGGCACGAACCGCGCCAGAAAGACGCCCAGTTCGAAGAGGCCGTACATCGGCACGGCCAGCAGCAGCATATTCACCGGGTCGCCGGTGGGGGTCAGGATAGCCGCGGCGATGGCTACCGCAATCACCGCATAGCGGCGATAGGCTCCAAGCTGCTGCGCCGTGACCAACTTCAGCCATGCCAGAATGTAGATAATGACCGGGAGTTCGAAGACCACCCCGTTGATAAGCAGCAAGACCGTGACGGTGTGCAGAAAATCCGATACCGACGGTTGAATGGCGATCAGTTCGGACCCTCCGAAGTCCATCAGGAAATGGATGGCAATCGGCACCGTCACCAACCAGCCAAAGGCGATGCCCGCGAGGAAAAACCCCATCACAAAGGGCAGTGCTGCAAAGACAAACCGCTTTTCCTCTGGTTTCAATCCGGGTGAAATGAACGCAATCAACTGGTAGACGATCATGGGCATCCCCAGAACAATCCCGACGATGAGCGCCACGGTCATGTAGCTGGTAAAGGTTTCAAGCGTCAGGATACCCTGAAGCGGCGGGTAGGGACGGTTGGTCGGAGCAAACGAGAGGATGATGATATCCACCAGGTGAGGGGGACCAAGCACCAGAAAAAACCCCACCACCATCCCCACCCCGATGGCTATCGCGGAGCGGATCAGGCGGAAGCGCAACTCTTTCAGATGCTCAATCAGGGGGAGGCTCAGCGACTCTTCCCCCGCCGGGGACGATTCGGAAGGAGTTGCGGGGCGACCATGGGAACCAGGCGTTGGGGGCGGAGTCATGAAGAGGAGACCTCACGGGAGGGGATGGCAAGGGACGGAGCCGGAGGCTCAGGCCAGTCAGCCGCGAGATACCCCCGTTCGCGCAGGTGTTCTTTCAATGCCTGCATCTCCGCTCGGAGCGCCTGCACCTCGGAAAGGAGCGCATCCTGCTCCTGCTCCTGCTGGTTCTTTTTCTCATTTACGGGTTCGTGCTCGTGTTCAGCCTCAGCGGGTTTTGCGGGGGGGGATTCTCGGAGCGTTGGCGAAACCTCCGTATGCCCATTCTGGAGCGAACGGTCGGGTTTCACCTCCTTCGTGCCCTCCGACCCTGCTGACCCTGCTGCTCCCTGCCCCCCCGCTGTCCCCTGCCCTTCCTGCGGCCCTTGCGGCCCTTGCGTCCGTTTCGAAAGGCCGGTTGTTGGCACGGGAGACCCTCGAACGCTGGAAGGAGCATCGGGGGGGGCGGATGGGCGCGGACGGGATGCTGCCTCAGCAGCCTTTTCGAGGTCTTTGGAGAGCGAGGGAACGGTTTCCTGGAGCGGTTGAACGCTGTTGGCAAGCTGTTTCTGGGTGCGCATCAACTCATCACGCAGGTCAACGATTTCCTGCTGCATATCGTGACGAATCTGCTGGATGGTCTGGAATTCTGGGGAACGCTGCTGCCAGGCCATCAGCCAGGCAACCAGCCGACCTGCCGAACGCGCCATGTCGGGCAACCGTTCGGGACCCACTACAATCAACCCCAGAACGAGAAGAAACAGGAGTTCAGCCGGTCCGACGCCAAAAAATTCCATAGCACCAGAAGGGCGGCAAGGGATCCCTCCGATTTTCGCCGGTGTGAGACATTGCCGCCCACCTCCTTTTTGTGCGCAATCGTGCGCTTCCCACCTGGCCCGCCTGGCCCTAGTCCGTATGATCTTTCAGATATTGCAAGGCATGACCAACGGTCTCTATCTTTTCCGCCTGATCATCGGGGATTTCAACCCCAAATTCCTCTTCGATAGCCATAATCAACTCAACGAGATCGAGCGAATCCGCATTAAGATCGTTGGCAAAGGAAGCTTCTGGAACGACTTTACTTTCATCTACCCCGAGCTGTTCGGCAATAATTGCACACAGCCGCTCTTCCATTGACGCCATTGACTGAAACCTTTCGTAGAGTATTACAAAATCACAGAGAAGGACCACCTCATGATCCTGCCAGAAGACGGCGAGGCCATGAGACCATGAACCCATATGATGAGATTATCCATATCGTTGGATCACACTTCCAAGCACGCCGTTGACGAAGCGACTGGAATTATCGCCTCCAAAATGCTTGGCAAGTTCAACCGCTTCGTTAATGACTGCCCTGGGGGGCGTTTGCTCCACCCGGTCTACCAGGAGTTCAAAGAGAGCAATCCGCAGGACTGCCTTGTCTATGCCGGGCATCTGGTCAACCGGCCAGTTGGGTGCGGACTCCTCAATGATATAATCAAGGTGGAATCGCTGCTCCCACACCCCGAAGACGAGGTGCTGCAAAAAGAGCTTGCCTTCCGGACCAAACGCTTCTTCCTCGAACCGACGTTCCAGGACTACATCCAGCGGATGGTCCGTCGCGTCCACTTCAAAGAGTATCTGCATGGCAGCGGTACGAACCCGATGACGAAGACCAGACATATCCCACCCCCCTCCCGTCGCTCCCAACCAGACTACCGGGCTATAGTCGGTTCTTCCAATGCTGGAGAAACTCCGCAACATACCCCGTTGAAATTGAGCCAGAACGGAAAGATGGATCATCAAGGACCGCCAGGTGAAATGGTATGGTTGTTGGTATGCCCGTAATCACACACTCATTGAGGGCCCGTCGCATTCGGTTCAGGGCTTCATCCCTCGTCGCTCCCCAGGTAATGACTTTGGCCAGCAGCGAATCATACGCCGTTGGCAGGGTATACCCGGCATACAGATGGGAGTCGACGCGGACCCCGGGGCCACCTGGCGGAAGAAAGAACTCAACTTCTCCCGATACGGGCAGAAAATCACGCTCAGGATCTTCTGCATTGATGCGACACTCAACTGCATGCCCGCGTATTCTAACGTTTTTCTGGTCTAGCGTCAAGCGTTCGCCCGCCGCGATGCGCAGTTGCCACTGGAGCAGGTCAATATCTGTGACCTGTTCGGTGACGGTATGTTCAACCTGGATACGGGTATTCATTTCAATGAAGTAGTAGTGGCCGTGGAGGTCCACGAGAAACTCAAAGGTCCCCGCACTGACATAGCCAATTGCATGGACGCCTTGCAGTGCGGTCGTGCCCATCTGTGTTCGCATGGCCTCGTCGACCACGACCGATGGCGATTCTTCGATGATCTTCTGGTAGCGCCGCTGGACCGAACAATCCCGCTCGCCCAGGTGAATGGCATGACCATAGGCATCGGCGAGCACCTGGACTTCGATGTGGCGGACCTGCGGGAGATATTTTTCGAGAATCAAGTCGCTGCGCCCAAAGGCAACCTCGGCCTCGGCCCGGGCTGTGGCATATCCTTTGAGCAATTCTTTTTCGTTCCAGGCCACGCGCATGCCTCGCCCGCCTCCGCCGGCACTGGGCTTGAGCAGCACCGGGTACCCGATAGCCCGGGCCAGTTCAACGGCTTCGTCAACACTCCGCAGCTCTCCTTCGGAGCCGGGGATGACGGGGATGCCTGCCCGTCGCATGGTGTGGCGAGCGAGGGCTTTGTCTCCCATGAGGCGAATGGTCTCGGCGTGGGGTCCGATGAAGTGCAGGTTGCAGCCGGTACACATTTCGGCAAAATAGGAGTTTTCGGCCAGGAAGCCGTAGCCCGGATGGATGGCGTCGCAGCCGGTAATCAAGGCGGCACTGATGAGGGCAGGCGGATTGAGATAGGAGCGGGTAGAGGCCGCGGGACCGATGCAGACCGCTTCATCGGCCATGCGCACGGCCAGAGAGTCCCGGTCGGCCTCGCTGTAGGCCAGCACCGTCTGGATGCCCAGTTCCCGACACGCTCGAACAATCCGCACGGCAACTTCGCCGCGGTTGGCGACCAGTATTTTCTGGAACATTGCAGCTAGAACATCACCATGCCGCCATCCACCGCGAAGGTCTGGCCGGTGATGTAAGCGGCCTCGTCAGACGCCAGGAAGCAGACCATCCAGGCCACATCTTGCGGTTGGCCAGGGCGCTGGAGCGGGACGGTGTTCAGGATGGCGTTGCGGGCTTCTTCGCTCAGGATGTGGGTCAACTCTGTCTCGATGTAGCCCGGTGCCACGGCGTTGACGGTGATATTGCGGCTGGCGACTTCGCGGGCCGTTGATTTGGTAATGCCAAGGACCCCCGCTTTGGAGGCGGCATAGTTGACCTGCCCGGGGTTGCCCATCAGCCCGACGACCGATGAAATATTGATAATGCGTCCAGAGCGCTGCTTCATCATTGGTCGAAGCACGGCTTTGGTGCAGAGGTAGACGCCGCGCAGGTTGATGTTGATGACTTTGTCGAAGTCTTCATCTTTCATGCGCATGAGCAGGGTATCGCGGGTGATGCCGGCGTTGTTGACCAGGATGTCCAGTCGTCCGTAGGTATCAAGGGCTTCTTTGATGAGGCGCTCGACGTCCGGGGCGCTGCTGATATCCGCAAGAATGCTGGAGGCCTGCCCGCCTTCTGCGTGAATAGCTTTGACCGCTTCTTCGGTTGTCTCATGGCTGATGTCGTTGATAATGACGGTGGCTCCTGCTGCGGCCAGGGTGGTGGCGATAGCCCGTCCGATGCCGCGTCCGCTCCCCGTGACCAGGGCAATCCGGTCTGAAAGATCTATCTTCATGCTTTAACGCTCCGCTATCTCAAAAAGGGTTTCTCCGTTGATAAGAAGGACGTTTGACCGTTTCCGGGCCGATTTGGGAACGTCGGCGGCGAATTCAGTCGAGGTCAGCACGATACCTTTGGGAATGCCTTGCTGCTGCATGTCCTGGGCGAGCATTTCGATCATTCCAGACCGCACGCGGTCAGCGACCGAGAGCCGCACCAGGTAGGTTTCGTTCTGATATTCGAACACCAGGTCCAGGTATTTGTCCTTTTCGAACTGGTAGTTCTTGTAGGTAAATTGCTGTTTGGAACAGGTTTTTGACGTATCCTCCCAATT
>DAOTUF010000153.1:0-2058 GCA_034437495.1 Chloroflexaceae bacterium
ATCCTGAGCGTGCAGGGAGCTTCTGCCCGGCCCCTTCCCCTTGTGGTGAAGGTGAGGTGTTCTGGCCCTTGAAACGGCATGCCCTGCATATCGAATGCTTCGAGCAGTTGCGTTTCTTTATGAGTAAAGAAAGGTGGCAGTAGTAGGTATGACGGACCCCGGTAGCATTTTGCAGTTAGGTATTGAAGCTGCCCGCGACGGCAACAAAGAAGAAGCGCGGGACCTGTTTCGCCTGCTGACCCATGAGGATGCAGACAATGTTCAGGGGTGGCTCTGGTTGGCAGGGGTGGCTGAAAGCCGTGAGGAACGCCAGGCAGCGCTTGAACGAGTCCTCGAACTGGAACCTCAGAACGCGATGGCCCTGAAGAGCTTACAAGCCATGGGGGGGTCTGCTCCCTCCCCGGTCCGGGCGGCCCCCCCGGAAAGCACCACTATTCCCGCGGGAGCTATGCCCTCTCCGCGCTTCTCCCCCGAACGCCCACCCGAACCCGAACCAGCGCCCGAACGCCCACCCGAACCCGAACCGATGCGCGGGTCTCCCGCTGCCGCTCCCGAGGGTCTGGCCGATGCTGGCTTTGAAGATGACCCCTTTGCTGAGCTTGATACCCTCTCGGATGCCTTCAGTGCGGACCCCCGAGCGGTGGGGCGAGAAGCAGCACCGGTGGCAACTTCTGCCGTGGAATCGGGCCAGAGCGAGAAAGAGAAAGAGAAAAGAAACATCCCGAAATCATCCTGGATTAGCCAGGGGAAAGAAGAGAAGAAAGAGAGAGAGAAACCGATGGCAGAAGGATCTCGAAGGTCGCTCGTACCAGCGCTGGCATTGCTTCTGGCTGTGGTCGTGGTCGTCCTGCTCGGGTGGAAATTCGTGTGGCCCATGTTCTTTGGCGAAGAAGTTGCGGTCGGTCCCTCCCCCACAGCCCCCCAGGGAGCCGTGGCAACCGAGGTTCCCCCGCCATCGCCTCCGCCTGAGCAGCCGGGGGAAACCCCGGGAGAAGTCCCCCCCGATGCAACGATGCCGCCCGAAGGCGTAACCCCCTCGGGTGAGGAACCCCTCCCACCAGGCGAGACCCCCGTGCCCCCAGAAGGAGAGATACCACCTTCGCCGCCTGAAGGGGAAACGACACCCCCCGACGAGGCTCCCCCGCCAGCAACGGAAGCTCCTGGTGGGACAACTGCGCCGCCTGTTCCTGTGGCCACAGCCACCCCGGAGACCCCCCGGGTCGTCCCATCAGAAAATGGCGCGGCACCATCGCCGGAGGTTCCCGCAGCGGTGGAGGCAAACCCGACCATCGTTCCACCCAACACACCGCAGGAAAGCAATGGCTGGCTCTATGATTTCCAGCAGCAAACATTCGCCCTGCCCATCCCTGGGAGTATCGGGAATTTCGCACCGCAGCGGGGACGGTTTGTGCATGTCCTCCTGATGGTTGCGAACCGAACAGGCGAACAGCAACCGCTTCCCACCGACTTCGTCGTGCTGAAAGATGCGCAGGGGCGGGTGTATCCGACGCTGCCGGAGGTTTCGAGTGCGTTTGTCATCCGAGGGGTGAACGCCGACCGGAGCCAGGAAGACCCCATACCGGCCGGTGGCCTGACCACCAGCGTGGCCCTCTTCTTCGATGTGGCGCTCGACGCGACTGACCTGACCCTGTTTGCCCCGAGCAACCCGGCCTCTGGCTGGCGGGTGCTCGAACGGGTGCAGTAGGGCGGAAGGTTGAAGGGATGCTGTGAGGTTGTCCGACGGTTTCCGACCTCCCGCGTGTCTGGAACATGCGGGAGGTTCCTGATCCGACCCTTCTTTCCGTAGCTGTAGCCAGACCAGCGAAGACCTTGATTGCGTATGCCGGGACACGCTTCTGATAGGGTTGAGAACCTGCTCCAGTTCAGCGCGAAGACGGCTCGGGCCGGGAATGTCGCGGGGGCCCGGGCCGTGGTGCGGGCGCTGGCGCGTCAGCACCCCCAGAACGTCCGCGTCTGGGAGGCTCTGGCGCACTATGCCGAAGACCCGGACGTTCTGGGGGTGCTGACGCGCCAGAGCCTCCCAGACGCGGACGTTCT
>DAOTUF010000154.1:0-3929 GCA_034437495.1 Chloroflexaceae bacterium
CCCTCCCCGCGTGAGATCAACCCGCAGATACCGCCCAACCTGGAGACACTGGTGCTCCAGACGCTCGAAAAGGACCCCCACCTGCGCCCGGCCAGTGCCCAGGAATTTGCCCAGAAGTTGCGAGCCTACCGTGTGTTAGCAGACCAGCAAACCCTGGTGACGCCGCAGGCCGCTCCGCTGCCAGTTCGGGACCCTCCTGTTCCACCGGGAGCCTTGCCAGCAGGAGCGCAGGGAGCCTATCACAATGGTGAACACCAGTCCCGCTCCTTACCCGCACCGGTGGCCGTCCGAGCACCGCACCACCCCGGAGGCAGCCACGGCGGGGGAGGTATGGGGATGCCCATGGTTTCGCGTCCCCCCCAACCAGCAGGAAATACCATCCCCCCCCCCCGCTCCAGCGCGGCGCGGGCCCCTCAACAACAGGGAGTCGGGTGCGGCATCTTTATCGTGGGTATGCTGGTGCTGGTCGGGGTTATCGGGTTGGTGCTGGCCTTCAGCAGCGGAATGTTTGACCCGATGCTGGCAGGGTTTGACAACCAGAGCGGGCAGGCCCCGCTGGCCCTGACCCGCATTCCCGCTGTGACCAGAGAGCCAACCGCTTCCCCGACGCCGTCTCCGACCCCGACCCCGACGATAACCCCCACGCCGACGCCAGTTCCGACGGTGGTGGTGCCGGATATCATCGGGCGGACCGAGCAAGAAGCCCGCCAGATATTGGAAGCGGCGAACCTGGTGCCCGTATCCGGCGGGGCCCGCCACGACGACATCATCCCGTCAGGGGCCATTGTTGCGCAGGACCCCCCCGCGGGAACGGTGCTGCAACTGACCGCGCTGAATGCAACCCCGGAGGATGAGGACGGGGAACCGCAGGGGGAGCACGAGACCTCCTACCAGCGTCCCGAAGTGACCTACCTTCGCAGTCAGGGGCCGGCCATTGTCTTTCTGGAGGTCCCCAACCTGACCGGTCTGCACGTTGACAATGCCCGCCAGATGGCCGAACAAACGGGACTGGTGGTCGAAACGAGCAAAGAAGCCAGTTCCTTTTTCTCCGAAGGCTTCATCACGCGGCAGGAGCCTCTCCCCGGACACCGTGTCCAGGAGGGGCATACGGTCCACCTGTTTGTGAGCGTGGGCGACCGGGTGCAGGTGCCAGACCTGCGCTGGATGAGCGAGGAACAGGCCAAACAACGCCTGACCGCTCTTGACGGGTTGTCCTACTCGTTTAGCGATATGCAGGGGCCGGATAAGTTGGGGGCCATGTATTATGAGGTGGAACCCGGCACCGTGGTGAGCATAGACCCCGGTCAGGGCGAGTGGGTACCCCGCGAGACGGAGGTAACGCTTGGAGTGCGAGAATATTAGACAGAAAAGCCATTCAGGATTTTCAGGAACAGAACAGGGTAGAGAGTGCATGAACCAATTTCTTGCTCGTTCAGCAATTGCCGATATTGCCGAGAAAGTGGAAGCCGGGGAGCGGCTGAGTTATGATGATGGGGTGCGGCTCTATGCCTCGGGCGACCTGCTCGTCCTGGGGATGCTGGCGGACCTTGCCAACGACCGCCGCAACGGAAAGCGGGTCTACTTCGTCCAGAACCGCCACATCAACCCCACCAACATCTGTGCCGCCCACTGTAACTTCTGCTCCTTTCGGCGCAATGGGGATGAGCCAGATGCCTATATGTGGAGCGTGGACGAGATTATCGAGCGCACGAAGAAGACCTTTAGCGAGCGCACCCGCGAATTTCACATTGTCGGGGGTCTCCACCCGGACCTCAAAATGGACTACTACTGCGATTTGCTGCGGGCACTGAAGCACCACTTCCCCGCGGTGCATCTCAAGGCGTTCACGGCGGTGGAGATTGACTTTCTGGCGCGTATCTGCGGGATGGACTGGGAAGAAGTGCTGCGGGCCTTGCGCGAAGCGGGACTGGATGCTATGCCGGGGGGTGGGGCGGAAATCTTCCACCCCCGCGTGCGGCGCAAGCTCTGCCCGGAAAAGGTTGTGGGCAAGGGGTGGCTGGCTATTCACGGCATCGCGCACCGGCTCGGCTTGCGCACCAACGCGACCATGCTCTACGGGCACATTGAGCAGCCCGAAGACCGCGTAGACCACCTCATCCAGCTGCGCGAGCAGCAGGACCAGACCGGCGGGTTCGTGACCTTTGTGCCGCTGGCATACCACCCGGAGAACAACAACCTGGGACGCAGCCGCCAGCTCCGGTTTACCACTGGCTTCGAAGACCTGACCAACCTGGCGGTAAGCCGCCTGATGCTCGATAATTTCCCCCACATCAAGGGGTACTGGGTGATGCTGACGCCCAAACTGACTCAGCTTTCGCTTTCGTTCGGCGTGAGCGACGTTGACGGCACGGTGGTGGAGGAACGGGTCTACCACGACGCCGGGGCCCGCACCGACCAGGGAATGGACCGTCAGGAATTGACCCACCTGATTCGGGCGGCGGGGAAAGTACCGGTCGAGCGTGACGCCCTGTATCAAGAAGTTGAGGTCTATACATGACTGCCCTTGCCGTCGGCACCATTGATTACCTCAACACGCAGCCAATAGAGCATCATCTCGACGCCTATATGCCTGGCGTTCCCCGCATGCGCGGCGTGCCTACGGCAGTCAACCACGCGCTGCTCAGCGGACAGGTCGCGGTGGCTCCCATCTCCTCCTACGAGTTTGCGCAGCATACGGATGACCTGCTGCTGGTGCCGGGGTTGTCCATTGCTTCGATGGGAGCCGTCAACAGTGTGCTGCTCTTTTCGTGGCGGCCCGACCCGCGCGAGCTTGACCGCGTGCCCGTGGCGCTGACCAACCACTCCAGCACCAGTGTGAACCTGCTGCGGGTGTTGTGCGAGCAGCGCTACCACATCGCCCCGGAGTGGCACCGGATGCCGCAAGACCTGGAGGGGATGCTTTTGGCGTGTGAAGGAGCCTTGCTCATTGGGGACCGGGCGTTGTTCGAAGGGGTGCTGCGCCGTCATATCGGGCGGCGGGGGCTGCCCTACTGCTTCGACCTGGGTGATGAGTGGCTGAAGTTTACGGGGCTACCCTTCACCTTTGCGGTCTGGGCCGTGCGCAACGACTGCGCCGAGGCGGTCGAGGCCGCGGGGGTTATCCAGGCGCTCTATGCGGCCCGGGCCGATGGCATGCGCTCGATTGATGATATCGCCCTGGCCTATGCGCCACGCCTGGGGTTGCCGGCGGGGGTGTGCGCCCACTACCTGCGCAGCCTGCGCTACAATCTGGACACCAGCGATGTCCGGGGGTTGCGCACCTTCCTGAACTACGCGCTGCCGGGCTTTTCGTGGAAGCAGGTGCGAGAGGTATAGCCAGCGGCGAACCGCAGGACAAGAAGAACAGAGAGGTATCTGACCATGAAAGCATTGGTTTTTCATCAGCACGGAGGGTTGGAGCAACTGGAGTATATGGAGGTGTCCGAGCCGTCGGTCGGGCCAGACCAGGTCTTGATACGGGTTCGTGCGGTGTCCCTCAACCACCTGGATATCTGGGTTCGGCGGGGTATCCCCGGGCTGCAACTGGTCTTCCCCCACATTGGCGGCAGCGATATGGCGGGGGAGGTGGTGGCGGTGGGCAAGGATGTCCCCGAACTGTGGGTTGACAGCCGCGTGATGGTCAACCCCTCCCTTATCACTGACCACAGCGACCCCTTCCCCGATATCAGCATTATCGGAGAGCACACCCGCGGCGGCTTTGCCGAATACGCCTCGGTGCCCGTCGAAAACCTGCTCCCCCTCACGCAAGACTATTCGTTTGTGGACGCAGCTGCGGCCCCCATCGCCTTCCAGACAGCCTGGCGAGCGCTCATCACCCGCGCCCAGGTGCGCCCGGGCGAACGGGTGCTCATCCCTGGCGCAGGCGGCAGGATAGCCACGGCTGCCATTCAGATTGCGAAGCTGGCCGG
>DAOTUF010000155.1:0-7381 GCA_034437495.1 Chloroflexaceae bacterium
AATGATATGCGACCACCCCGCCGCGAATGGGTCTCCCCCCGATTCTCCCGCCCCCTCCCTCGACCTGCCCGACAGCCAGCAGCATATGGCGCTGTGCCCCCTGTTCCAAGCTATGGCCTCGTCAGTGAATGAGGGCATTGTCATTGTCAACCGCTTGCGCAATGTCCATTTCCTGAACGGTCAGGCCGAAGACCTGCTGAATATTGACCGCTGCACCGCCGCAGACCAGGGGATTATGACCCTGGTACGAGACTACCAGGTCGACACCCTGGTAATGGACGTGCTGGACGATGGCGAAGAACGCGATATCACCATCTCCCCCGTGTCCAGCGGGCGCACTCTGCACCTGCGCTGTGTGCCGCTCATACCGAACGGCGAAACCAGCGGGGCCCTGCTCATCATCCAGGATGTCACCCAGATCAACATGCTGGAACGGGCGCGGCGCGACCTGGTGGCCAACGTTTCGCACGAACTGCGGACGCCGCTGGCCTCGCTCAAACTGCTCGTTGAGACGGTCCAATCGAACCCGCCTCCGGAGGTAGCCCACCGCATGCTGGAGCAGATGGCCTGGGAGGTGGATATGGTCACGCAGCTCGTTGAAGAACTTCACGAGTTGTCGCAGATAGAGTCCGGGCGGGTCACACTCAAGCTGTCGCCTGGTGATATAGATACCGTCATTCGGAAGGCGTTTGAGCGTATCCGCCCCCAGGCAGACCGCAAACGCATCCAGGTCGAGCGGTTTGTCCGGAACGATATCCCCCCCGCGCTGATGGATGAACACCGCATCGGGCAGATATTGCTGAACCTGCTGCACAATGCGGTCAAGTTCACCCCGGATGGGGGGGGCATCATGGTCCAATCCTGCGTGGTCGCCGTAGATGAGCAGACCCCCCAGCGCTCCCCCTCCCGCGCTTCTTCCACGGCTCCTGCGCTGCATCAGGAGCGGCTGTCGGTTCCCGCCGTGCGACAGCGCCGCCCCGGAGAATACGTGGTCGAAGATGGGCAGCAGGTGGTCATCATGCTGCCAGCCACGCACCCACCGGGGCTGTGGATTGTGACCAGCATCACCGATACGGGAACAGGCATCCCCTCTGAAGATTTGCCGCGCATCTTCGAGCGGTTCTACAAGGTCGACCGTTCGCGCAACCGCGATGGCGGGGGAGGCACGGGGTTGGGGCTGGCTATCACCCGGCACCTGGTCGAAGGGCACGGAGGGCGTGTCTGGGCCGAGAGCACCGAAGGCCGCGGGAGCGCCTTCTACTTTACGCTGCCGGTGGCATGAGCGGCTTGACAGATGTGCTATACTAGCATAGAAGTGCGCGTCCATGGCTGCGCTGTCGCTGGAAGGGGGGACCCTTTCAGAGGAACTTCCCGACTCCTCGCCCGCTGCGCTCCGGCGCGAGCGGAAGGCCACCCCGCGAAACCGCAAGCGGGGGCACCGGTGGTGCAAACCGCCGGTGACGCAAGACGGCAACAGAGAGCAGTCCCGCCAGGGTGGAGGCAGGTATCCCCTGCCCCTCCCAGGGTCAGGGGTGAAAGGGTGTGGTAAGAGCACACCGGCGTCGGCAGCAATGTCGGCGGCCAGGCGACTGCGCTGGCCGAAGGGGAGCAAGGTGCGTGGGACGGGCCGCGTGGGTGGGAGCCGCCAGGCGTCTGAACCACTATGCTCGTTCGCATCGCCGCCGCGACGGTGAGGATGGGTAGCACCCATCAGGCCAGGAGCGGCCTCTGCTGCGGCAGAGAGAGAGATGACAGCCAACAACAGAATCGGGGGTACGAGCCATGGACCCGCTTCTCCCCCCACTACGCAGCCTGAACCTCCTCCTGCAACCCCCTTCACAAACGCACAAACGTCAGCCCGCGAATAGCCCCGCTCATCGTCTCCAGCAGCGGTTGGGGGTATAGCCCGCTCACCAACCCGAGGCTCAGCAGCAGCACCGCCAGCAGCGCCATTCCCGGTGGCTCCGGTTCGAGCCGCCGCCGGGGGAGGCGGTCCATCTCCGTCTCGTCGTAGAAGGCCGGTTCTTCGACGGGCAGCGCCTCGCCGGGGCCAAGCAAGCGGCTCGCCGCCAGCCGAACCATCCCCACCCCGGCCAGCACCGTCGCCAGCAGCAGCAGCACCAGTTCGACCCACCCGTGCTCCAGCGCTGCCCGATAGAGCAGCAGCTTGCTGGCAAACCCGCCGAAGGGCGGAACCCCCAGGAGCATCATTCCCCCACCGAGAAAGCCAGCACCCGCCACCGGCCAGCGCCGCAGCAAATCATTCCGTTGGACCCCCGGGGGGCGACCGTCCGGTCGCTCCAGCAGCGCCAGGCTGATGAACAGCAGCACCACCGCAAGCGCCTGGTTGAACGCCTCGAAGATGGCTCCGGTCAGCCCGATGACTGACACCGAGGCCAACCCGTAGAATATCATCCCGCTGTTGTAGATGAGCAGATAGCCAGAGGTTCGGCGCATGCCCGGCTGGTCCAGGCTCATCACCCCCGCCAGCACGCCCGTCGCAATCCCCCCCAGACGCAGCAGGGTAATACCAGCGGGGTTGTCAATCACCATGCCTGGAATTTGCTGGAACGAGAAGATGAGCACCACCAGGCTGGTTGTATTGATGACCGCCACCACCACCGCCGAAACCAGCGGGGACGCCATCTCCACCAGGTCTGGCAGCCAGATGTGGAAGGGGATGAGCGCCAGCCGCAGCGCAAACCCCACCGCCAGCAGCGCCAGCACCAGCCGCGCCAGGAGATTGCGCCCCGGCACGATGCCCGGTTGGTAGAGCTGCGCCAGCACAAACCCCAGGTACATCACCACGCCAGCCACCACCATCAGCAGCAGGTAGCGCAGCGCCGCCGCCAGCACCCGCGTGCTCACCAGCATGCCAGCGCCAGGGGGCAGGTCCACGATGGCCAGCACTGCCGCGACCCCGGCCCCCACCAGCAGCAGCGAGATAATGAAGGGGTCCTGGAGCAGGAAAATCGCGCAGACCAGCATCAGAATGAGCAGCGTGACCGGCACAAAGTTCTCCCCGTGGGGCAGGTGCCACGCCGCGAAAAACGACAGGACTCCGATACTCAGAAACACGAGCAAAAACAGCCGCTTCAGTTCGCTCAGCATCAGCGTGACCCCAAGCAGCCGGATGGGTTCATCCAGGGGTATCTGGACCACCAGGAACATCTGGGTGAGCAGCACCCCGATACCCACTATCGTCACCAGGCTGGTGTGCTTGCGGAGGATGAAGCAGCTTGCCGCCAGCGAAACCGGGAAGCAAATGAGCAAGAGATAGAGCATCAGTGTTTATACAGTTCGTTCAATTCAAGCGTCTTGAGACGTCCAAACAGTAGCCCACTCAGGTAGGCCACGACCAGCGCCAGCAGGATAGTCGCCAGGCTCAGCAGCGCCAGCGGCACTACCCCCACCCCGCTCATCCCGCTCAGCACCGCCGTATAGAGCAGGTCAATGCCGCTGGTGCAGAGCAGCAACCCCAGACCAATCTTCAGCGAATCCCCCGCGACCGCCAGCGTGAACAACCCCGCCAGCACCAGCCAGTACCAGGCAAAATCGGTCCCCGGCGATGGCGCAATGGGATACAGCCGCGGCAGGGTGAGGCTGGCCAGGAGCGCCAGCACGATAGCCCAGAACGGCACAACATAATCGCTCGCGCGGGGGGGCTGGATGAGCTTCTGCCGCTGCGCGGCCCGCGCCGCCCGCCGAAGCTCGGTCAAACCGAACTCGTCCAGGTCCTCCAGGCCATAGTCTCTCGAAAAGGTCAGCGCCGTGAGCACGAGCATTGCCGTCACCGCCACGCCGGTCAGCACCTTCACCAGCACCACCGTGCTGACGCTCCAGGGACCCGTGTGCAGGTCGGGCGAAAGAAACTGCTGCTGTGACAGGAACAACGCCTGACAGAGATAGTTCACAAAGAGCGCCGAACAGGTGAGCCGCCAGTCTCGCAGCAGTAAAATGATACCCGCACTGACCGCAATCCCCAACAGGAGCCAGAAATTGAGCGTAAGCACCGCAACCTCGCTATCCCTTTTCCATCATCATCCCGCATCACCCATCACAACTGGACCATCAAAACCACCAGGCTAATCAGCACCAGCACCACCCCGGTCAGGTAGTAGCGATGTTCGAACAGTGCCAACCCCATGTGGACCCCCTTGTTGAGCAGCAGGCATCCTCTCCAGATGCCGTGCAGGAGCGAGGCAGGCCGCCCCACCCCCACCAGGGGCCGGACTTCGCGGGCCAGCGCATGGGGGGTCAGCACCACCGGGGTCATATCGGGGTCAGACACGCTTCGCCGCGTCCAGCCGGCCCGCCATATCGCCAGCACCAGCGCCAACCCTACCCCGGCCAGCACTACCGCTCCCCTTTGCAAGGCCACATACCCCGCCATCGTCCGGGCGTGTTCTACAAATAACTGCGCCCCCTCTCCCAGAAAGGCCAGGTGTGGAGCTATCCCCAGGACCACCAGGGGCACGCTTGCCAGCAAGAGCAGCAGCGGGCACTCTCCGGGCGACTGGCGGCAGCGCAGCAGCGCAAACACCCCCGGTCGCTGCGGTGGAGACTCGGTTCCGGTCCCTCGCGCCGGTCGGTGCGCCCAGAACCGCCCCAGTGGTATGAGGTAGGCCAGTGCTGCCACCCCACCGGCGGCAAGCAGTGGAGGGAGCACCCAGGGAGCCTGCTGAACGATGGCCTGGAAGAGCCAGAGCTTTCCCCAGAACCCCCAGAGCGGCAGCACGCCCAGAGCGGACAGCGCCGCTACCCCCCACCCAACGCCTGCCATCCGCAGCGCCAGGGGCAGACGCAGCTTCCCCCGGTCCGCGCCTTCCTGCGTGATATCGTCGCTGCCAGACAGGTGCTCCAGCACCGTGACTGCCAGGCTTGCTACCAGGGTGGTCAGCGCCAGATTGACCAGGAGCGCCTGCCCCGCCAGCGCTGCCAGCGGCCCTCCAAGGCCAGCAGCAAGCACCACCGTCCCGGCCTGCCCACTGGCCTGCCACGCCACGACCCGCCGCAAGCGGTGTTCGCGGAGCGCTCCGGCTGCACCCGCAACCGTGCCCACAAGCCCCAGGATGAGCATCAGGAGGGAGAGGGGGGGCAGAGCAGGGAGGGAAGCCAGCCCTGAGAGCTGAGAAAGGCGCAGCAGCGTTCCCAACGCCAGCGTGGGGAACACCAGGCCGTACAACGCGCCGCCGAGCGCCGCCGGAGCTTCAACCGCTTCGTCCACCGCATGGTGGAACGGCGCACTCCCCACCAGCATCATGCAGGCGACGAGGATGATGCCCCGCGCCAGGGGGGAGTCTGGCAAACCCTCGCTGCCCGATGCTACCATACCCCCCATCAGCAGCAGGCTTGCCAGCAGACCGAGCGCAACGCTCCAGGGCACGCCTTCGTGCTGGCTGAGGGACCCGCTGCCCCGTACGGTGGTGTAGGCCGCAAGCACCGTCAGGGACCATGCAAAGGGTATCAGTATCCCCTGACTTACCAACCCCACCAGAGCAAAAGCAACCGACAGCAGCGCCCCCGCAAAGAGTGCGCCAAAACCGCGCACCGTCGGGGAGAGGGCCAGCGCCAGCGCCGCCAGCGCCAGCGCCCCTCCCCCGGTCAGCACCAGTGCCAGGACCTCGCTTGCTCCTGTCATGTGCAGCGAGACGCGGACCTGGACTTGCTCCAACCCCATCCAGACCGGTGCTGGCACGGGGAGGGCTATCTTCTGCCATCGGTCGATGGCCATGACTGTGGCGGCCAGCAGCAGCGACCCGGCGGCAAGAAAACCAAGCCACCGCGTTGGCACTCTGCGGCTCAACCCCAGACAGACCGCCGCGGCAGTCAGAAGGACCATCAGAATGAGAAGCATCATACGTATCGTAATTCAGAGGCTCGGGCTAACACTCAGCACATGCCACACAACTATCAACCGAACGAACAATGAGCGCGATGGTATCAACCAGCGCCCCCGTCAGGAGGGCGCGGGCCAGCAAGCGGCTCAAGGACCGCGGAGAGTCGATGGTCACAGAGGTCAGCCGCCGCCCATCGCTCCCGACCGTGTATCTCAGCATCCCGTGCGGAGACTCGACCGCAGCGCTGGCAGAGCCAGGAACCAGCGTGCCGGGTATCGCCCCTTCCCACGCCCCTGCGGGCAACTCTTGCAACGCCTGGTCCACCAGCTTTATACTCTCAAACGCTTCCAGCAGCAGCACCAGCATCCGCGCATAGACATCGCCGCCTTCTTCGATGATGCGGCTCACGCCAAGCTGCTCGTAGGCAGCGTAGGGTTGTGTCAGGCGAACATCCTGGTTGATGCCGGATGCCCGCGCCAGAGGACCGCGCAGGCCCAGTTGTTCCGCTGCGGTCTGCTTCAACGTCCCGACCTGGACCGTCCGCGCCGAAAGCGCCGCGTCGCTGGTGATGTGTTCCAGCAGGGACGAGAAGGTCCGGCTGCTCTCCGTCATCAGGGCGACCAGTTCTTCGCGCCGCTGGTCGTCCAGGTCGCTCCGAACCCCGCCGGGTACACAGATATCGGGAATAATCCGTGCGCCACTCAGCAGCAGCATGGCCTGGTGGCTGGTTTGTTCCAGTTCGCGCAGGACCTTGCTAGAGCGATGCTGCCGCAGTGTCTCAAACAGCGCCGCCAGCGCGTCCAGGTGCGAAGCCAGGCGCTCCACCTCGGCTGCGGCGCAGCGCAGGGAGGCGGCCCGCGGAGGAACCTCGGCTTGTATCAGCGTTTCCACCGCCTGACAGAAGGCCAGCGAGTGCGCGTGGGAGCACGGCCCGCTGACCCGGCTCACCAGGAAGAGCGCCTGCTCCAGAGGAAGATGGGAAAGTCGTTCGGCACAACTGCGTTCATTGTATCCCTCGTGGTAGTGAACATCGACCACGGTTTCGCCATCGATGGAGAGCACAAGTCGCTGTGGACCGCGCCAGACGGGAGTATATGGTCCGAACGCCAGGGTATAGGTGCCCATAGGTATTGCTGGTGTCGCTCGTTTGTTTGAGCGGTTTGCTAGACATTAAACAGGAAATGGCACACGTCGCCATCCTGAACGATATACTGTTTGCCTTCCATCCGTACGGTTCCGGCTTTTTTGGCCTCGTTCATCCCGCCTGCCGCGACCAGGTCATCATAGGCCACCACCTCGGCCCGAATAAACCCGCGCTGGATGTCGGAGTGGATGGTCCCGGCGGCTTCAACGGCCGGGGTATGTTTGCGAATGGTCCAGGCCCGCACCTCATCCGGCCCCGTCGTCAGGAAGCTTATCAGCCCCAGAAGGTCGTAGGAGGTGTGAATGACCCGCTCACGCGCCGTTTCGGTGATGCCCAGGTCGTCCATAAAGATGCGGGCATCGTCTGGTTCAAGCTGCACCAGTTCGGCCTCAATCTT
>DAOTUF010000156.1:0-9820 GCA_034437495.1 Chloroflexaceae bacterium
TGCCACCGACCGAGGTGCCGCCGACCGAGGTGCCGCCGACCGAGGTGCCGCCGACCGAGGTGCCGCCGACCGAGGTGCCGCCGACCGAGGTGCCGCCGACCGAGGTGCCGCCGACCGAGGTGCCACCACCACCGCCGCCGGAACCGACCGACACGCCGGTGCCGCCGACGGACACCCCGGAACCGACGCCGGAGCTGAACACCGTCGCCTTCGAGGTGTGCGAGAGCTGCCAGACCGACCCGGACCAGAAGAAGGTGCAATACCTGGTGCTGATGGACGTGACGGGTTCGATGAACCAGACGTTCGACGGGCAGGGCTGCAACGAAGCCGATGGCGACGTGTGTACGAACGTGCGTGACTGCACCGTCAACAGCTGCCCGAACGACAAAGCCTGGCCGAACGTGGAAGAGCGCCGCAGCTACATTATGAAGACCGCGCTCAACAACTTCATCAATAATCACCTGGGCGAGAACGATCAGATGAAGATCGTGGAGTTCTCCACCAGTGGTATTGGCGAAGTGGGCAGCGGTTGGACCAGCAGCAAGGGCACCCTTGTTGACCGCGTGATGGACGCTGGCAGTCAGGGTGACAACGGATACCTGCTCGGTGGTGGAACCAACACCGGCAACGCGCTGCGCTGGGTGCGCAACAACGTGAGCTTCAGCGATGGCTACGAGCCGGTGGTCATCCTCATCACCGACGGTGGGGCCAACCAGCGGATGACAGGCGATATGTCCTGGACGGGCAACTGGGACATGGGCAACGACAACCGCATCCAGGATTGTCCGGACCCGCTGGACCCGGGCAACTGCAAGCCCTGTAAGTACCCGGAAGACGCGATATGCCACAGCCAGAAACCGCACCCCTCGAACAGCCCGATCAACCAGATGATTGCGGAAGGTCAGGCGCTGCGCAACACGGGTGTGCCCATCTACGGTGTGGCGATGGCCCTGTCTGAGCCGGGCGATGGCGATGGTGGCAGTGCCACGGCCATCGGTCTGCCTGCGCTGGCCACCTACGCCTGGGAAGTTGAGACCCCGGCGGACTTCAACCAGATCCTCGACGCCCTGGCCTTCCAGGTCGAAGAAGATGTGTGTCCGTGGGAAGTTGGTGATGTCGTGACGACCGTTGAAGGCATTGAGCCTGGGGTCGAAGTCGGCACCATCACGCTGAACGGAACGCCGCGGAACATCACCGTTGGTGAAGATGGCGGCCTGGTCTTCGACACGGCGGGGCTGGAAGCTGGTGACTACCAGGTGAGCGCCTCTATCGTGGTGGAAGACAACGTGTACGACATGGTGCGCGACCCGGCCACCGGTCAGTACGCCGAGTCCGTGACGCTGACGCTCAATGGTGCGGGCGGGATGGACATACAGCTTGGTGACGCCGAGTGTGTGGCCCCCGAACCGACCGAGACGCCAGTGCCAACCGACACCCCGGTTCCGACGGCAACGGCCACGCCTGAGCCAGAGGAAGTGGCGGTGGCCATCGAGCCGTGCATCGAAGTCTGCTCGGATGTCGAGCGCAAGCCCATTCGCTACGTGGTGGTGATGGACATCAGCGGCTCGATGACGCAGGAGAACTTTGCAGGCCAGAGCTGCAAGGGCAATAGCGGCAGTGGTTCGAGCAACTACCCCGCCGAAGGAACGGTGGAGGACAGTTGCGACCGGATCATGAATTGTAAGGTGGAAGGCTGCTACCCGAACGTGTGGCCGGTGAAGGAAGAACGACGCATCTCCATTATGAAGAATGCGCTCGTGAACTTCGTCAACAGCAGCATGCAGGGTGGCGACCAGATGAAGCTCATCCCCTTCGGCACCAACATTCACGACGAGACCGGCTGGCTGGACAAGAGCCAGGCCGACGACCGGGTGCTCTCGGCGGGGACTAGCTCGGACTACGACAACGACCCGTTCCATCTTGACCCGGGGCGGGGCACGAATACGGCCAAGGCGCTCAAGCAGGCCTACACCTTCCTGGACAGCCTGTCGAGTGCCGAGCGCGAATCCTACCACCACGTCGTCATTCTGGCGACGGACGGGGCCGCCAACCACTACTGGAAGGACGGCGGTTGGAGGCAGAACTACAGCAACAACACGGCGGGTGTGCCAAGTGGTTACAAGTACTGCCCGACACCGGGTGACGCCGAATGCCACAGCACCTATCCGTCTGTGACCGGCAGCCCGATTGGTCAGATGATCACGCAGGCCTCGGACATTCGGGATGACCTCGATGTTCCGGTCTATGCGCTGGCCATGGCAGCGACCGGCGGCGAAGGTCAGGCCCTTGGTCTGCCGCAGGCCGCAACGAAGGCATGGGAAGCCACCGACCCCGACAGCCTCGAAGCCGCCTTCAACGAGATTGCGGCCCAGGCGCTGGAAGACATCAGCTGTGAGTACGAGACCGAACCGGTCCTGACCACGATTGATGCCACACCGGGCGAGGTAATCGGGACTGCCACGCTGGAAGGCGCACAGAACGTGAGCGCGGACATCGTGGTGGGCGAAGACGGCAGCATTATGGTGGACACGGAGGATGTGCCCGCCGGCGACTACACGCTCAGTGCCGAAGCGGTCTACACCGGGTCGGACGACATTGAGCGCGTCTACAACAAGGTCCTGGACGGCACGACCTACCGCAGTGCCATCGATGTGACCGTCGGGTCTGAAGGACTCGTCATCCAGCTCGGGACGGGGCTGTGTGTCACGGAGGGCGGCGAACTCCCGCCAGGGGAAACGCCCACTGCTGAGCCAACCAACACCCCCGAACCGACGCCGGTGCCGTGTATGGAAGTTCCTGACCCGCCGTTCAACGGCGCACGCCAGACCTACCGCGGTGAGCCACGGGCGAACCCCGAACCAGGTCGCGTCAACTTCGTCTTCGACGATGTGGACACGGGCAACATGGGGCCAGACCCGGCCTGGATCATCGTGCGTGGGACGGTCTACCTGCCCGACGGGGCGGTCTACCCGGCCAATCCTGACTGGGCAAGCAACGGACCGGACGGGGAAGAGATTGCGACCCCGCTGGACCTGAAGCTCTCGTGGCACATGGTCCACTCGGCCTACGCACGCGGGGCAGAGAACGAGGACGGTCAGGTGGTGGGCGACCCCATCTGGACGATGGAAGATGGCGGTGAAATCCGTGGGAGCACGACCATCCAGAACGTGAAGGATGGCGAGCGCTACGAGCTTGCGGTCTTCTGGCCGGGCTACGGCCCCGAAGACTTCGCGGGCAACATCGAGACCGTGGAAAACCACGTGGGTGCCACGTTCTACGATGCCAGCAGCAAGTACATCCAGGCGCAGTCGTCGGAAGGCAACCCGGGCATCGACTACTACGACAACGACCTGTCGGATGCTTCGACCGACCCGAACCCCTGCGTCATGGACGTGGCAGACCCGGGTCCGGGCACGCCGCCGCCAGCAACTCCGACCAACACGCCGGAGCCAGAGGCAACGGACACCGCGGTGCCGACGGAGACGCCGGAACCGACCGCGACGACCCCACCGGAACCGACCGCAACGACGGCTCCGATTGATCCAGAGGGTGAGACTTCCTTTGTCTGCCAGAACCAGTACGTCGCCATTGACGGGATTGGGATGAAGGTGAAGGAAGGCGGTCACGAGGGCTACGAGAACCTCAACGAGCGCTACCTGAAGGTGCCGCACGAGGCGCTGTGGTCCACCATTCAGCTTGGTGGCACACGCTACAATGAGGATCCACCTTCGGCTGTGACCTTCCTGAAGAACTGGGAGAACGAAATCCCGGTCTCCGGGGTGACGCAGCGGGACAACTCGGCGAAGCTCTCGAACATGCCTGGTTGGACGTTTGAGATTGCGGGCGACCCCGGCGCTATCTACTCGATGAAGACCACGAGTGGCAAGTGTGTCGAGGGCGACAATTGCAGCAAGCCCGGCAGCGAAGCGATGGTCGGTTACTTCGGGATGCCCACCAACAAGAGCATCTCCGGCGCGGGCCGAACCTCGCTCCTCGGTGTCTGGGGTGGCGGAAGCTCCGGTCCCACCGAGCACAAGGAAACCCTCCTGACGCTGCCCGAACCGCTGCCCGCAACGATGGATGTGCATGTCCGCATCGCCATTATGGAACTGGACGCGAACGACTCGCGGATCGGTGTCGTGACGGCGAAGGCGGGCGGCAAGACGGTGGAAGGCACGGTGGAAGACCCGGGCACGGTGCTTGGTTCTGGGATTGACGAGAACAAGTACCAGATGAACATCGTGCAACTGACCCTCAACAACGTTCCGGCGGGGACGCAGGAAGTGTATGCGGGGGTCACTTCACCGAAGAGTAGTGGCGACTCCTTCTTCATGCTTGGTGCGGTGGCGTGGCATTCCTGCGACGGCTCGGAAGACGTGTCGGACGTGGGCAACGTCTCGGCGGCTGGCGTGGGGCAGCCGGAGCCACCCGAAGAGGTTGGCGAGTACACGGTGAGCTACGAGGGCATGAACGTGGAGGCCGACGGTTCGAAGACCTTCGCCTACTACGTGTCGCAGGAGGGCAGCACGCGAGACCTGAGCAACTGGGTGCTCGAGATGCCCGGCGGCGAATGCCTGGGCGGTCCTGGCGAGCGGGTTGCCAACTTCAACTCGATAGACACCATCAACGGTCTTGAGGTGTTGAAGGGGCAGGACGCGACCCAGAACTCCGGCTTCTTCGGCATCAAGTGGGAAGCGTTCGATGAAGTGCCAGGTGGTTTCACCTCCGGCCTGTTCAAGGTCAACATCGCGGCAGATGTGGCGGCGAACGTGATGGAGGGTGAGGCGGGCGTCTACACCAAGGGCGGTCAGAACCAGGAGACCGGCACCATTATGGGCCCGGTCTGCAAGCCAGCACTGCCCGAACCCTTCGCGCTCTACACCTTCGATGAGGGGAGTGGCAGCACGGTGGGCGACTCGGCGGGTGGTCTGGACCTGACCATTGCCGACCTGGACGAAGTGCTGTGGGTGGACGATGGTCTGCGTGTCACAGGCAAGACCATCATCCAGTCCAACAGCACGGCGGACAGCCTGGTGAGCGCGGCCAAAGGTTCGAACGAACTGACGGTTGAGGCGTGGGTCGAATCCGAGGCCAGCGGACTGACCGGCCCGCCGCGTCTCGTCACGCTCTCGACCGACACGGGCAACGGACGCGACTTCACCCTGTTGCAGGATGGTACCCGCGCGAGTGCTCGCGTGAAGACCACCGGCACTGGCTACGATACGTTCAACACGGGCAGCGGCCTGCTGTCGGACGGCTCGCTGCGCCACGTGGTGCTCACGGTGAAGGACGGCGTTGGCACGATTTACGTGGACGGCGTGGAGCAGGCCAGCCAGTCGCTTGACGGCAGCACCTTCTCCGCGTGGAGCAACTACCACCTGGCCCTCGCCAACGAGGTGAATAATACGGCCAATATGCGGTACTGGGAAGGCACCTACTACAAGGTCGGGGTCTACACCACCGCGTACACAGCCGAGCAGGTGCAGCAGCTCTTCGACGCTGGCCCGTAAGGTATGCTATCTGACGGACTCCTCCCGCAGGGAACGGTTCACCTGCGGGAGGGGGGTTCACCCTCACTCGCGGACCGATCTGTTCTTGAGGTGTGAACGACTAGAGTGAGGTACGTGACGGAGAGCTATGAATGGAACGCCGGGTCTGGTAGGAGAACCTTTCTCCCCCCTCGGCGCTTTTCTTTGCAGCGGTTCTTTCTGTTTGCGGGTATGTGCGTGTGTTCTTCTCTGTATTCAGGCAGGGTTTTTTTCTACGTTAGGAAGGAGACAGACCATGATGACCGAAATCCCCCCCCTCAGCCGCCGCTCCCGATGGGTTGGTCTGGCGCTGCTCGTCGGGGTGTTGTGGGTCCTGGTCGGGGTGGCGCTGCTGCGCCCGGCCCGCGCCGAACAACCCCCCGATGCGTCTTCATCGGGGGCAGGCGTGACCCAGCAAAACGAATATGACCTCGGGGTGCCCGTGCCCAAAGAGTACCAGAATATGCGGGAAGAGTTTCTGGGCGAGTTTCAACTGGCCGCAACTGCCTACTATACCAATACGGATATGTCCCCCCGCTTTGCCGACCTGGGGGGGGCCGTGCAGCTTGCGCCGGAAATCCAGCTTGCCCCGCTCGAACTGACCGACACGCCGCTCCCCGAGCCGCTCAGGAATATGGGGGTGGTGGCGCTTGGCAAATATATCTTTGTGATTGGCGGAAACCGCCGGGGAGCGGAAGTCACCGAACTCTCCGACGCGGTCTATATGGCCGAGGTGAACCAGAGCACCGGCAACCTGCGCAGTCAGGGCGGGAGCCACTGGAAGCAAAGTACCCTCCCCGCCATTACCACCAATAACGCAGCGGAAATCGATGTGAACGACAGCCGCTACGGGCCATCGGGGTTTGAGGACGTGGCCGGCGTCACCGGCCCCGCCGTCGCTTCGGTCGAAACTGGCTCCAACAGCGGCTATATCTACGTCATCGGCGGGCAGGTCTGGCCGGGCTATTACGATGGGCAGACCGAGATTTCCATCTCCAGCGCGGCGGTCCGCATCGGCAGGGTCTCGGGTGGCAATGTCACCTGGGAGGAAGGGCCGATGTTGATGGAGCCGGGACAGTTTGGCGGTGGGAGGAGCTACGGGCTGGAAGATGCGGTCGCCGCGACCAGCGAAACCAGCGACGGGCGGGTCTTTCTCTATGTCATTGGTGGCTACCACAACCTCCCCCCCCACTCCGACGGGTCCAACTATGTGTTCTATGCGGAGGTGAACCAGAGCACCGGCCAGCTGATGAAGCCGGGCACGACCGAGGAGGGATGGGTCGCCCTGGAAGACGATGCCTATCGCATCCCCCCGCTGCGCGAAGGGGATACGGTGCTGGAAGACCTGGGGTTGTGGCGGGCCGCCGCAATGACCTACGAATCCGCTATCTTCGTCTTTGGTGGGCAGCGGCGAGGTGGCACGGAGGAGAACGAGCGGTTCAGCAACGTGGTCTACCGGGTGGATGTTTCCGATGCGGATGGGACGATAAGCTGGAACGAGGTGGGCTTCCTACCCGATGGCCTGGCTCTGTATGACCTGGGAGTCATCCAGTTTATGCAGGCAGTCTATACGGCGGGGGGGCGTGAGATTGAGCAGAAAAGCCCGACCAGCGACTCGCTCTACAACTACCTCACCGAAGACGCCACCCTGCGGGAAGACCCCTTTCCTCGCTCCGGGGTGCTGGAAGTGGAGGACCACAACTACACCCGCGCCAACCACGGGATGGTCGTCGTCCCCTCGGTGGGAGACGCCACCTCCTATGGCTATGCCTACATCATTGGGGGCGAGAGCGGCTCGGAGGAAGACAAGCTCGACCCCGACGACCCGGCCTCCGACCAGGGGTCGGACAAGGTGTTCCTGGGCAAATTCAAAATCCCCGACGAAAACCCGACCTTCGCTCCCTCCGGCTTCTACGAGGCGGAGCCTGTGGACGTGAAGTATCTCGACGGGTTCTACTGGTCGGCGGAGGTGGCCACCACCGAGTTCACGACGACCACGACCATCTCGATGGAATATCGCATTGCATTCGGTTCGTCGTCCGAACCGTGCGAGACACCGGGTATCTTCGATGGGGTCGAATGGACGGCGGTCATCACCCGTGCTCCCTTCTCCAACTCCGGCACCAACCTGGGGCTGCTGCGAGCCGAACACCGCGAGCAGTGGCGGGACGATGGGGTGCAAGGGGGGTGCTTCCAGTATCGCGCCAATCTGGAAACCAACGACCTCAACCAGACGCCGCGGCTGCTCAACGTCTTGCTGTATGAGCGGGAAGTGATATTGCCGGACCTGCGGGTCAAATCTGTCAATCCGATTGAGGAAGATGGGCGGTGGGTCAACCTGGATGTGGTGATTGAAAACCTGAACGCCGAGGGCAAGACCGCCTCGGCAGACTTCGACGCCGATGCGCAGAATCAACACGCCTTCTCCGTTGACCTGTTCATCTTCACACCGGAGGACGCTGCGAGTGAGATTCGGATGGAGCAGCCGGTCCGTGGGGAGTTTGAAGACCCGGGGGCTTCGCTCCACCTGTATAACTGGGTCTACAAGGCCGATATGCCCGCCGAGGCCACCTTCCCCGACCCGGAAAGCGACCAGAACGAGTGGAACTTGCTGAACACGCCGGAGGGGTGGCACTACGCCAATGGTCCCCACCCGGCCCAGGCCACGATGACCCTGAGCGATGCCCTGGACACGGACCTGTTCCAGGACACGGCGATCTATACGGTGTGCGTGCTGGTGGATATGTACCTGGACGAGGACGACCCGACGGACCTGGCGAACATCGGGCGGGTCATCGAACGGGACAACATCAGCAACAACCAGACCTGCAAGCAGATAGACCGCCGGACCAGCGTGTGGGTCAAGCCCCACGAGGCCAAGGAGGTGGACGAGAGCGACCCGACCGATACGGGGGCGTTCTACGTCGGTATCGAGCCGGGGAACGAAATCCACCGCACGCAGACCTTTACGATACCCTTCGAAGTCAGTATGGAGGGGGAACAGGTCGCAACGTATGGTGTCGACTACCAGTTCTATTTTGATGAGGAAGCGGAGCTTTCCTACGACGTTGATGTGGAGGTGGTGTTCGATGAGGATACCGGCGTCGGACGCATTGATATCACCCTGGCGTCGGGTGAGGAGCGCGTAGTGCTGACGGAGGCGCTCATCCTCACCTTCGTGATTGAGCCAATCCCTGACAGCGAGACGGAGGGGGATGAAATCCTGACAATGTCGCTGATTGGCGTGCAAACGCAGAACGAGGCAACTGTGACCATCAAGGAGAATGCCAACCTGATCTTCCTCCCCCTGATTCGCGGGTAATCCTGCATTCGGGCCCCTGCCTGTTGCCTGCTGGTATCCCCTCTCCCCGGGTGGTGCCCCCTGCTTCTCCGCTCACGGAGGGGCCGGGGGCGGGGAGGGGGCACCTACGACCGATGGTCGTTCTATTCTGGTTCTTGGTTCCCTTGCTCGAAACCGGCGGCATCGGTGCCAGAAGCCTGTTTTATGCCCGATTCACCCCCTGGAAAGGTGCTGCATATTGCGGGTCTGTGCTATAATAGAAGGGAACACGTCAATGGTGTGTAATCCTGTCGAAGCGTAAGGAATCCCCTTCAAGGGTTCCTTGATTATGAGACAAAAAGCGAGGACAACCCCTGGTATGAAAGGTGTTCTTATTGGTATCATCGTCCTTCTGATTCTCCTGATCGTCGCAGCGGCGGTACTCTTTTTTGTATTTCCCGGTGTCCTGCCACCAGCTATGCAGGAGGCAGTCGGGTTGGCAACGCCAGCCCCGACCGCGACCCCCCTGGGGCCGGGCACGCCGGAACCAACCCAGGACCCCGGCAAAAACATCTTTGTGGCGCGGTTTGACATCCCTGAAAATACCGTCATCACGGACACCAATGTTCTGTTGGAAGTGCGCAATATCCCGACCGTTCAATACGAAGGACAGGCAGACGAGCTTTTTGAGTATACCCAGGCATCAGCGCTCATTGGCAAAGTGTTGGATGCTCCCCTGAATGCGGGACAACCCGTTCAGGAGTCGTTGCTTTCGGACCCTGGCCTGTCGCAGCGCATCCCCACGGCAGAGCCGAACCGCCCCCGACCCAAAGGCTACCCGGTGGAGGTGGACAGCCTCCGCGGGGTGGGCGACCAGATAAAGGCGGGAGACACGGTAGATGTGCTGGCGACCTTTATCGTGCCGCGAACGATTTTTCAGCCCCCCAAACCCGGCCCGGCTCTGCCGCAGGCCACCGAAGACGGGCAAATCACCTTTGTTCAGCCGCCTACG
>DAOTUF010000157.1:0-3202 GCA_034437495.1 Chloroflexaceae bacterium
ACCAGCACGCCCACGCCCACGATGACCCCGACCAGCACGCCCACGCCCACGATGACCCCGACCAGTACGCCCGTCCCTGGCGATGTCTACGAACCTGACGACCGGTGTGGGCAGGCGCGTCCCATCCTGCCGACCGGCCCGGTCCAGCACCACACCTTCCACCTCCCGGGGGACACCGATTGGGTACGGTTCGATGTGGTCTCTGGTACGACCTACCTGGTCGAGGCGCAGGTGCCCCCGGACTCCCCCGCCAATGCTGCCCTCAGCGTGCCCGTCGAGTGCAGCGGGGAACAGACCGAAGATATGCCCCTCCATTATCATGATGGGGACGGGGACTCGCTGAAATACACCGCGACGGTGACAGCCACCGCACCCACAGCCCGTTTCCTCCAGGTGCGCAGCACGGGGAACAGTGGTATCACCGCGACCTATCACCTTTCGGTGCGGGACCTGCCCCCCCCCGGCTCCGACGTGCTGCTGCTCGTGGCGGGGGGAGGGGAGGAGAGCGGGGGCAGCCCCCCGATACCGACACCTATCACCACGGTCGTCAGCCGCACCTACCACCTGGCACTGGCTCAGGGCTACCCGCCGGAGCAGGTCTACCACCTGAACACCGACCTCTACGGTGCTCCGCTCACCACCACCACGCTGAAAACCGCCATCATCACCTGGACGAACCAGCGGGTGGGACCGGGCGGGATGATGACCTTCTTCTTCGTGGGCGAGAGCCGCACCGACCCGGCTGGCCCCCCCCTCCTCTCCCTCGACCCACCCACCGGTCAGGCTATCCCCCCGGCGCTCCTGGATGCATGGCTCACCACGCTGGAAGCGCAGCGCCCGGATATCTCGGTCAACGTCATTCTTGATAGCCCATACGCGGGGGGCTTCGTGGAGACGCTGCACCGGCCCGGGCGGGTCATCATTGCCTCGACGGGGAGCCAGTCCGCAGCGTGGGCCAGCCCGGATGGAACCCTCTTCTCTGACTTCTTCCTGACCGCGCTGTGGCGGGGCAGCAGCCTGTACGGGGCATTTGAGTGGACCGGGTGGGCGCTCCAGGCCGCCAACCCCTGGCAAACCCCGCGCCTGGAGGACGGAGAGGGTGGCAGCCTGGCGCAGCAGCGCGGCCTCACCCTTGCCGGTGCCCCCTCCGACCTGCGCTCTCCCCCGGTCATTGCCCAGGTTCACCACCTCCCCCCGGAGAGCATCCGGGCCACCGTGCAGGCCGAGGAGGGCGTGGATATTCAGGAGGTTCGGGCCGTCTTCTACCCGCAGTCCTATCAGCCACCGGAGAGCCGTGGTGAACTGGTGCGCGACCCCACGCTCCCGACGCTGCTGCTCCAGGAGAATGAGGACGAAGGGGATGAAGGGGATGGGGATGGAGATGGCACCCACTTTGAAGCGGCTTTTACTGGGGTCATCACTGCTTCTGGCACTTACCGCGTGGTGGTCTATGCCCAGGATGCCAGAGGGATGGAAGCCCAACCCGCTGCCCTGACCGTAGAAGCAACGGTACACGATGGGGACGGGGATGGGGATGGGAATGGAAGGACCCTGTATCTCCCGCTCATCCGGCGGTGAGCAGGGAGCGGTTGGTTCCCTTTGTTCTGCGATGTTTGAAGTATGGAGGCAGCAGGTATCCCGATTCGGACGAAAGAGTTTCGCAAACTGGTTATTACGGAAGCACTCCGCGGGGAGGAGACCGCGCCACGCTGCCCCCACGCTGGCCCGTGTGGGGGGTGTGCCTTTCAGGACCGCGCCTACCCTGCTCAGGTTGCCGCCAAGGAAACGGCGCTGCACCAGGTCTGGGGGGAACAGGAGGCCATTCCTCCCATCACGGTGGTGCCTTCCCCCGACCCCTACACCTACCGCACCCGTATGGACTATGTGGCCACAAAGGGGCGCTTCGGGTTGCGGATGGGGGGGCGGTGGAACTACGTGGTGGAACTGGACACCTGCCACCTCATTCCTCCCGTGGCTTTTCGGGTGGCCCTGACGCTGTGGCAACAGGCCCGAGCACTCGGCCTGCCCGACTACCACCTCCGCACGCACGAAGGGTTTTTGCGCTACCTGGTGGTGCGCCGCAGCCCTCACGACGCCTTCTTGATAGCCGCTGTCACCGCAGCGGGGAGCTACGACGCCGAGATGGAGCACCTGGCCACGCTTGCCCTGGAGCAGCCGGGGGTGGTCGGGTTTCACTGGTTGCTCAACGACACCCTCACCGACCTCTCGTTCGGCACGCCGCTGCGCCATTGGGGAGCCGCGACCCTGCCCATGCCCGTGGGAGCACACACGCTCCACATCGGCCCCAACACCTTCTTCCAGAACAACGTCCATCTGCTCCTGCCGCTCCTCGACGCTGTGACCGAGGCCGCTACGACCACCCCTCCCCGCCATCCTGAGCAGGGTATCCAGGTGGCTGACCTCTACAGCGGGGTGGGGACCATTGCCCTGCACCTGGCGCGGCAGGTGTCCCACGTGACCGCCGCGGAGTCCCACCCGGAGAGCGCCCGCCTTGCCGAGCACAACGTCGCCCTGAACCACATCCCGAACGTGACGGTCGCTGCCGAGGAGGTGTTGACCTTTCTTCAGCAGCAACTAGCAACCCGCTTCGACTGCATCGTCGCTGACCCTCCCCGCACCGGCCTGGGCGAAGCGGTGTGCGAAGAACTGCTGCGTCTGGCTCCGCGCCGCATCGTCTATGTCTCGTGCAACCCGCTCACCCAGGCCACCGATATCGGGATGCTTGCTCCCGCCTATCGCGTGGGGGTCCTGCGGGGGTACGATATGTTTCCCCACACGCCCCACGTCGAGGCCCTGGCGGTGCTGGACCACCTCACCACATCCGGGGAGGGTGGGGAGATATGATACAATGCACTCGTAGGGCTGTTTTCGAACTGGTTGAACCATGGGGGAGGGAGATAGTGGCTGGTGCCGCTCCGGACGTGTTCGGCGTGTGGGCAACCACCCGGCCTGCGCCATCCCCGCCGGAGGGGATAGTTTCCCCTTCCCTTTCGTTTGCGCCCGGCGGCCCCCCCGAACCTGCCCCCGCTCCCGATATTCCCGTCTGGCGGGCCAACCTGCCCACCGACCTGGAGCAGGCGCAGCGCGACCTTACCCGCGGGCAGGCTCGCCTGGAGGCATCACGGCGGGCGCTCCCCACGGCGCAGAAGCGCATTACTGGACTTGCCGAACGCGCCCGCTC
>DAOTUF010000158.1:0-1908 GCA_034437495.1 Chloroflexaceae bacterium
GGGCGTGGTGCTCGTTGGCGAAGCCTCGGGGGTGGTCAGGGCTGCCTGTGGCTCCCCACCCTGTACGGGGTTCTCGGCACGCTCACCCTGGATGGGGCGCAGGCCAATGATGACGATGGCCAGGAAGAGGAGGAGCATGATAGCCCCCCCCGCATATATCACCATCTGCCACCGCTTCCCCGGTGCCGGCTGCTCAAGCCCGCGGTAGACAAAGTCCATATCGGCGTCGGGCGAAAGCTGCCGCAGCATCACCCGCCGCAGCGAGGGGCTGGAACTGCGCAGGTAGGTGGAGATAAGGTGATACTGGTGGCGGTCATGGCTCCAGTACATCTGGTCGTGGCCGCCGGTGTTCAGGGTGTCGTAGATGGAGAGCAGGCGGCGAGCCGCGATGATGTTGTGTGCCTGGAGGTCCAGGTCATCTTTGCGCGGGTTGAAGGCCAGCAACCTGGTGATGAGGCCATCCAGCCGCTTGCGCTGCTCCTCAACCAGCTGCGTGAGCGAGGCGGCGTAGGGGGTTTCGGCCAGGCTCACGGTCAGGCGGGCAATTTCTTTCGCCAGGGTCGTAATGGTGCCAAGCTCCTGGGTGTCGGGGTTGGCCAGGCGCTCGGGGATATCGTCCGGGCAGCGCTGCTGGAACATGGTCAGCAGGTCTTTCGCATTGAAGTAGTCTCGCTGGTGGGCGAGGGTGATGAAGGCGCGGGCCAGGGGAGCGGTGTGCTCCCAGAGTTGGTGGTGCCGCTGCTGCGCCTCCTTGGAGGGCATGAGCCGCTCCACCTCGGCGACTTCCCGCTCGAAGAAGTTGGCGCGGAAGGGGGCGGACTGCTGCCGAAGCGACTGCACGCGGGCTTGAAGCTGCTCAATGGCTGTTTCATAGGTCTGGAGCGTCTGTATTTCGGTCTCAAACTGCTCCGTAGCGGTCTGCCGCAGGGCGTGCATATCGGTCTGGAGGCGGGTTGCCACCGTCTCAAGCTGTTCAAGCTGCTGCCCGTGGAGTTCGGCGCTGGACGCGCCATAGGCGTCGCTGAGCAGTTTGTCGCTCAGGAACGAGAGACCAAGCGATTGGAGGGTGTTGAGCGCCCGGGTGCGCTTTTCGGGGCTGGTCTCTTCCTGGTTCAAGATGTTCAGGTTTTCAATAATCTGCTCTTTGCGGGCAACCAGTTCATCGCGCTTCTTCCGTCGTCCCGGAGCCACCACCGGCAGCAGCGCTTCCGAACATTCCAGGAGCGTCTGGAGGTCGCCGGGGCTGCCCACCGGCTGGCTGACCATGCGGTCGAAGGCTTCGCCAAAGGTCGTCTCGCCCCCCGGGGTCAGACCGGCCTGGTTGAGCACGGCTGTTACGATATGCTGCTCCAGGGTGGGGTTGCGAGGTTCGCCCAGGCTCGCGTAGCGGCGCACCGCCTCGGTGATGGCCCCATCTTCGAGCCACTGCCAGATTTCGGCCACCTTCTTCCACGAGGAGCGCAGCGCGTAGACCCGTCGGCGCTCTTCGGGGGAGGAGCACAGTTCCAGCGCCGTATCAAAGTCGGTCTCGGAGATGGTGGGGTCGCTGCTCTGGACGGCCTGCCCGAGGCGCTCCAGAAGCTGGTTGAGCCGGGCGGCGCGGGTGAGCCTGCGCTGCTGCGCTTCCAGGTGCAGACGCTCGTCGCACACCTGCTTGCGGGCCGCGGCGATGCGCGGTTCGATGGTCGGGGGAACGTTCTTGTTGAGCTTGCTGATAATGGTAAGCCGTTCCTCCACCTGGTCCAGGGGGGTCTGGCGGAAGCGCTCAACCAGCGAAGTCACCCACAGTTCGGCCCGCAGATTGATGAGCGTGTCCCGGGCGGGCGGGCTGAGGGTATCAAGCAGCTTCTGGTCAACCCTGACCCAGGCGTCAAGCTCGTAGGATTTCTGGTCCCACTCGGCAATAGC
>DAOTUF010000159.1:0-20572 GCA_034437495.1 Chloroflexaceae bacterium
GTGGTGAAGGGCGGGGCCGGGTTGCGCCGTTTGTCCTTCCGCGTGACCTTCTGCACCATGTAGCGGGCGTCTTCCAGGTCGGTGACGATGGCGCTGGCCTGCGCTTCGTTCTGAATGGCAAATTTATCCAGTTTCTTCCCGGCCTGTTCGACCAGCACCGCCCGGAAGGAGTCACTGGATCCGTTTTTCGGCGGCTGCGAAGGCGGTGAGGACGGTGAAGTCTGCTGCTTCTGAAGCTCGGCTTCGATGGTCCAGTATTCAACAGGCTTGAATACCTCGATGTCTCGTTCGCGCTCCACAATGAGCCGCACTGCCACTGACTGCACCCGCCCTGCCGACAATCCCCGGCGGACCTTGTCCCACAGCAGGGGACTCAGTTTGTAGCCCACCAGACGGTCGAGGACGCGGCGAGCCTGCTGCGCATTGACCAGGTTGCTGTCTATCTGGCGCGGGTTGGTGATGGCCGACTGGACCGCGTTTCTGGTGATTTCGTGGAAGACGACCCGATGAACCGAGAGCTTCGATGGCACGCCGGTGGCCTGGATGATGTGCCAGGCGATGGCCTCCCCCTCGCGGTCCGGGTCGGTCGCCAGGTAGAGCGAATCGGCCTGCTTGATGGCCTTCTTCAGGTCGCTAATGACCTTTTGCTTCGTGACCTCATATTCGGGCGCAAAGTCATGGTCCAGGTCGATGGCAAGGCCACTTTTGGGGAGGTCACGCACGTGCCCCATACTGGCGACGACCCGAAAATCTTTCCCCAGGTATTTCTGGATGGACCTGGCTTTGGCTGGTGATTCAACAATAACGAGCTTTTGCCCCATACTCCCTCTTATCCTGAGATAGATGCTTTCCCTATCGTTTCCCTATTCCTGACTTCCATATGTCTGCAATCGCAATCGCAATCTCAGTCTACCCAGATACCACTCACTTTTACGCAACTCTCCTCACCTTTTCCTATCCAGCAGGCCAGACAGGGCAGGCTCGAGCGGCCTTCTTCCGCTCTCCTGCCTGCGAGAAAGCGCTGCCCCGGCGTTTTCCCCGACCGTGCCCGCCGATGGTCAATGGTCCCCCCTTCAGGACGTGGGGTCGTTCTGTTTCGCGGTGCTCCTACGCACTATACGCAGGGAGCCGCAGATTGTCAAGGTGTCTTCTGGCAAAGGGGGAGAGTTACTGACAAGTTACAGCCGCCTTTGCATTTTATACCCCCATGTGGTATACTTCCTACCGCCAGCGGATGAGTGAAGGGTAACGATGTTGTTTCCTGACGCAAACAGACAAAGGAGTCAGATTACCATGGTCGTCAAGGTGCCTGCTACTTCCGGTAAGGTGTATGTGACGTTCTCGATGCCCGCGTCGATAGGGGCCTCAACCTTCCACGTTGTGGGTGACTTCAATGATTGGAATCCATCGGCAACGCCCTTGCACCGCAATGGAAGGAACTGGAGCGTTTCGCTCGTGTTGGATGCTGGTCACACCTATCACTATCGGTATCTCGTGGATGGTAGATGGTTCAATGATTGGAGCGCTGATGATTATGCGCCCAATGAACATGGCGGCGACAACTCGGTCGTGGTGACTGCGCCGTCCTATGAACGGGAGTTTGGGGGACGGGGCGAAGTTGCCCTTGCGCACTAGGTGCGAGCATCCCCCCGGGTAAGGTATGCGAACTCCCGCCTGATGTCACCTGAAACGGCGCGAACCTCCAGCGTACCCCGCTGGTACTTGCGTTTCCATATCTCCTAGCCCCTGGCGGGATCCGGGTGCTTCTCGGCCTTTCTCCGGGATTGTGCGTTTGTTCGCAGGTTCCAGGGGATGGAAGAGTGGCTTTTTGTGTTTGGTATCGTTTCTGAGGATAAAAAACCGTGGGTATTGCCGTACTTGATTTTGGTTCGCAGACGGCCCAACTGATTGTCCGTCGGGTGCGCGAACTGGGCGTCTACAGTGAATTATTCCCCCACGACGTGGCAGAAGCTACGATGCGGGATTTTGCCCCGTGTGGGATAATCCTTTCTGGCGGGCCGGCCAGCGTCTACGAATCAGGGTCCCCCTCCCTCCCGCCGTGGCTCCTGTCAACCTCTCGACCGGTGCTTGGCATCTGCTATGGCTTCCAGCGGATGAGCCTGGAGGGGGGGGGGACGGTCGTGCAGGCCAGCCGCCGCGAATATGGAGCGGCGACGATTGAGGTGGCTCCGGGCGACAACCCCCTGCTGTCCCACCTCCCCCACCAGCAGCAGGTCTGGATGAGCCACGGCGACCATATTGAAATGCTCCCGCCCGGGTTTGTCCCCCTGTCCCACACGACCAGCACGCCCTTTGCGGCTGCCGGGGATGTTTCCCGAGGGTGGTATGGGGTGCAGTTTCACCCGGAGGTGGAACACACCACGTACGGGCGCGAGATACTCCGTAACTTTGTATTGACGGTGTGTGGCTGTGCGAGCACCTGGAAGCCAACCCACTTTGTCAGCGAGGCGGTCGAACGGGTCCAGGCCCGGATTGGCCAGCAGCAGGCGCTCTGTGCGCTCTCCGGGGGGGTGGACTCGGCGGTGGCGGCGCTCGTGGTCCACCAGGCCATTGGCGAACGGCTGACCTGCGTCTTCGTTGACCATGGTCTCCTGCGACAGGGGGAAGCGGAGCAGGTCGTCACGACCTTTCGGGAACATCTGCACGTGCCGCTGGTGGTGGTGGATGCGACCGACGAGTTTCTCACGGCACTGGAGGGCGTGACCGACCCGGAAGACAAGCGCAAGATTATTGGCGAACGGTTTGTGCGGGTCTTCGAGCGCGAGGCCCGTCGTCTGGGAGATGTCCAGTTTCTCGTGCAGGGAACGCTCTACCCGGATGTGATAGAGAGCCGCGCCCCCGACCGTGCCCGCGGAGCCACCATCAAGACCCACCATAATGTGGGAGGGTTGCCCGCTGATATGCACCTGAAGCTGGTTGAGCCGCTGCGCTATATGTTCAAGGACGAGGTGCGGGCAGCGGGGGCCGAACTGGGGTTGCCCGATGAATGGGTCTGGCGGCACCCCTTCCCCGGCCCCGGCCTGGCGGTGCGCATCCTCGGGTCGGTCACGCCGCAGCGGTTGGAGATGGTGCGGCAGGCTGACGCCATTTTCATGGGGGAGCTGAAAGCGGCAAACCTGTATCGGACGTGTCGGCAGGCGTTTGCGGTGCTTCTGCCCGTGCAGAGCGTCGGCGTGATGGGCGATGGGCGCACCTATGCCGCCACCATCGCGCTGCGGGCCGTCACCACCGAAGATTATATGACCGCCGACTGGTCGCGTCTGCCCTACGAACTGCTGGCGCGGGTCAGCACGCGGATTGTGAATGAAGTTCCGGGGGTGAATCGGGTCGTCTACGACATTTCGTCCAAGCCCCCCGCCACCATCGAATGGGAGTAGAGGGAAGCAGGAAGCGCGGTGAGAGCGAGAACAGCAACAGGTGCCCCCCCCTCCTCGGCTAGTGCGCCCGCCAAGCTCATCCTTTGCGGGGAGCACGCCGTAGTCTATGGCCGCCCGGCGATTGCGCTGCCGCTGGCGGGTGTGCGGGCCAACGTGCAGATAGATCAGGGACGCCCCGGCGCCGGTCTCCGCATGAAAGCGGCAAACCTCCAGCAGGAGTGGACGGTCGATAGCACCTCCCCCGACCCGCTCGGTGAGTTGGCGCTTGCAACCATGGAGCATCTGGGGGTTGCTCTGACCGACCTGGTCATCACCATTACCTCGACCATCCCCATCGCAGGCGGGATGGGGAGCGGGGCTGCGGTGGCCACTGCGCTGGTGCGGGCGCTTGCCGCGCATATCGGGTGTGTGCTGCCCGCCACAGAAATCTCCTCCCTGGTCTATACGTGCGAACAGCGCTACCACGGCACCCCGAGCGGCATCGACAACACCGTCATTGCCCACGAGCGCCCCATCTGGTTTGAGCGGCGCACGGGCAGCGGGCAACGGCGAACCGTCAACCACATTGAGCCGCTGGCCATTGCCAACCCCCTGACGCTGGTCATCGGGGATACGGGGGTGCGCAGCGAGACGCGCCTGCCCGTCGGGGAGGTCCGGCGGCGCTGGCAGGAAGACACTCCCCACTACGAAGCGCTGTTTGACCGGGTTGGGTCCCTGGTGCAGGAGGCGCGGGCGGTGCTCACCATGGGCGACACCGAAGCCCTGGGGCCGCTGCTGAACGAAAACCAGCGGTTGCTCGAAGTCATGGGGGTCTCTTCGCCGGAGCTTGAACGGCTGGTTGGTGCTGCTCGCGCCGCGGGTGCGCTAGGGGCCAAGCTCTCCGGGGCCGGGTGGGGCGGGGTGATGCTGGCCCTGACCGACGGAACCGCGAAGGGTGCCGTTATCAGTGCGCTGAAACGGGCAAAGGCAGCGCAGGTGCTCGAAACGCCCATCGAAAGCTCGATGCTGGTGTGAGGCGGGAGCACGTGGAAAAGACCGGGGGCCGGGTAGGTCCGGGCATGGGGAGCGGGAATGGCACGGGTTCTGGTTGCAATGAGCGGAGGGGTCGATAGCTCTATCACAGCGGTTCTGCTGCACGAGCAGGGGCACGAGGTGGTGGGCGCGACGCTGCTCCTGCGGGATGACGGCCCACCGGAGATGGTGGGGGGGGCGCGGGACGTCTGTTCGCGCATTGGCGCTCCCCACCACGTCATCCCCTGCCAGCAGCCATTTCGTCGGATGGTGGTGGACTACTTCATCCAGGCGTACGCTCAGGGTATCACCCCCAACCCCTGCCTGGCCTGCAACCGCGATATCAAGTTTCGTCTGCTGACCGAATATGCCCCGCAGTTTCACTGCGATACCATCGCCACCGGCCACTATGCCCGCACCGTCTCCCTCTCCCGACCGGAGGATTGGGCAAATGCTGGCCTGTCGTCTCTCCCTCCTCCCCCGGCTCCCCAGACGGGCTATGCCCTCCTGCGCGGAGCCGACCACGCCAAAGACCAGTCCTACGTGCTCTCTATGCTCCAGCAACCCGACCTGGCGCGGATACGCTTTCCGCTCGGTTCCCTGACCAAGGCTGCCGTACGGGAACAGGCGCGGCACTGGCACCTGGACACTGCCGAACGCCCGGAAAGTCAGGATATTTGCTTTATTCCAGACCACGATTACCGCCGCTTTCTGTATACTGAAGCGCCCTGGATGTTTCGCCCCGGCCCCATCATCGACCAGGAAGGGCGCGAAGTTGGGGAGCACCACGGCCTGCCGCGCTACACGGTCGGTCAGCGCAAGGGGTTGGGCATTGCTGGACCGCACCCGCTCTTTGTGTCGGAGATAGACCCGCAGCGCAATGCGCTGATTGTCGGCCCGCTCGAAGCAACCCTGCGCCAGGAAATGGTCATAGAACAGGTCAGCTTCGTCAGCGGAGCGTGGCCGGTGGCTCCCTTCTCCTGTCAGGTCCAGGTCCGCGCCCACGCTGCCCCCTTCGACGCCATTGTTACGCCGCTCGACGGGCAGCGGGCAGCCGTCGCCTTTGCTGCTCCGCAGCGGGCCATTACGCCCGGGCAGGGGGCTGTGTTCTATGCAGGGGAAATGGTCCTGGGTGGGGGGTGCATTGTTGGGGGGCAAACGCAGCCGTGATGATGATGATGATAGACTACCTGGACCCCGCCCTGGTGCTGCTCTTGCTGATAGCCACCGCCTGTGCTACCGGAGCGCACGTGCTCTGGGGGCGCTCCTGGTTGCAGCTACCGGTCTTCTGGCTGGCAGCGGCGGTGGGGTGTCTTTTGGCCTATGTCGTCGGGTGGTCCAGCCCGCTCGACCTTCCGACGCCTGCCGGTATTCCCGTACTTGAAGCGGTGATTGCTGCGTGGCTGGTGATTATCATTGCCTCTCGTCTGCGAGTATGATATAATTTGTCTCATCGGAATCAATTCCGGGGAACATATCCGGGGAACAGAGAGAAAGGAGGGCGTGGTTCTCTCCTCGTCCGCACCCGCGCACAGAGCAGGGGCGAAAACCACGCAAGTCGGGTGAAAGAAGCAAGAAAGTGGATTGGGATAGGGACCGGGGGTATCCTCGTTCTGACCCTGCTCTATATAGTTGCCGCGTGGATGTTCCCCTCGTTTCGGGTGATATCCCGCGATATTGCGATTGTCATTCTGGCCGGTTTTATGCTTATCGCCACGCTCCTGAGCATCGCGCTTCTGGTTGCAGTGCTCTCCATGGTCTATGCCATCTACAAACTGACCCAGGACGAAGTGATTCCCAAAATCAATGCCACGACCGCCAGAGTTGATGAGGCTCTGGCAACAACCCAGGCGGCAGCCCGAAGTCTGCGCCAATCGGCTGATAATGCGAATACGACCACCGTCTTTGTGGCGGAACACGTCGCCTCCCCGGTCATCCGGGTCTCCAGTATGGTCGCCGGGGTGCGGGCGGCGGCTCGAACGCTGGCCCGGCGGGATGGCAAGAAAAAGCCCCTCCCTGGTGGTCAACAAGAACGGAAACAGAAGCAAACGCAGCGGCGAGAAATGAGCGACCGGGAGCCAGTCCAACCAGTTCACGCCGATTCGCGCCGCGGGGAGCCATCATCATCCAGGGGCCTTCCCGTTTCCGATTGCTAGCACGCTCCGCGGGGAGGCGGGCAGCAACACGCCCAGGGTGAAGCCACAAGCGACCGCCGGGGCAAACTGGAACTTGGCAAAGCAGGGGAGCTTTGGTATACTCGTTGGTAGGGAGAATAGTGCGAGGGGCTTCGTTCCCATTGCAAGGGCAGGTTGTTCCTGCTACCAGGAGGCAAGCTTCGAAGCAGGTGGAGAGAGGGTAGGGTATGGATAAGAAACAGTTCTCATATGGTGGGCAGGCCGTTCTGGAAGGGGTGATGATGCGAGGGCAGCACCAGGCAACGGTGGCCGTCCGTTGTCCTTCGGGTGAGATTGCCTACAAGCACTTCCCTCTGGATGCGCAGAAACGGACGCGGTGGGAGCGGATGCCACTCATACGGGGAATGGTGCTCCTGTGGGATACCCTCAACCTGGGGACGCGAGCGTTGAATTTCTCTGCCAGTGCTGCCAGTGGAGAACATGAGGCTCCTTCGAAGCCCGCGTCCATCGGAGCCATGGTGCTGGCGCTGGTGTTTGCGGTGGGTCTCTTCTTTGTCACTCCGCTGCTGCTGGCGAGCCTGAGCAGCTATTTTGGGGCCTCGTTGCTGGTGCGGGAGGTGCTGGAAGGGGTGGTGCGCCTGGCGCTGGTGGTGGGCTACGTGGTGCTGGTCGGGCGTATCCCAGAAATCCAGCGGGTCTTTGGCTACCATGGCGCAGAACACAAAACGGTCAACGCCTATGAAGCCGGCTCCCCCCTGACGGTGGCGCAGGTGCGCCACTTCTCGCTCATCCATCCGCGGTGCGGGACGAGCTTTCTCATCGTGGTGGTCGGTATCAGCTTCGTGGTCTTTCTGTTGCTCGGGGGGCTGCCCTTCTGGGTGCGGGTTCTGTCACGGGTGCTGCTGGTGCCCCTGATTGCCGCCATCGCCTACGAACTGCTGCGCCTTTCGGCGTTCCACTTTCACCGGCCCTGGGTGCGCAAGTTGGTGGCTCCGGCCCTCTTCTTCCAGAGATTGACCACCCGCGAACCGGATGATACGATGATAGCGACTGCCATTGCCGCCCTGCGACCGGTGCTTGCTGCGGACGGGGTGGTGGGGCAAGAAAAGCCGGCGGATGATACGGTCATGGCTGTTTCGGCGTGATATATTCTCCATTCTATGGTAGACTGTAGCAGGCACCAGAGCACAGGGGTAAGGTAGCATCCTGGAGGCAAGATAATGGCGCTGGTTGGAAATATTCAAGATTTTGGTTTATCTGATTTCCTCTATCTGGTAGATCGAGGCTATAAGACAGGATGTTTACACCTGACACGGGGAAACGATGCCGCCGTGCTCTTTTTCGAAAAGGGCAAATTGATCTTTGCGTCCCAGGGAACGGGAGGTCAAAAAGGCGATTTGCTGGTGCAACTGGGGAAGGTAACGCCGCAGCAGCTTGAGCAGGCCCGACAGCTCCAGAGCCGCAATGGAAATGGGATGTCGCTCTCTCAAGCCCTGGTCAGCGAGAATATTATCTCTCAAGACGAACTCCAGCAGTCGCTTCAAACGCATATCGAAGAGGCGGTGGTCTACGGGTTGTTCGGATGGCCCGATGGGGAGTTCCGGTTTGAACATGGGCAGAAGCCCGAGCCGGACACCCCGGTCATGCCCGTTCCCGTGCCGGTGGAGCACCTGATTATGGAGGGGGTGCGACGGATTGACGAATGGGGGCGCATCAAAGACCGCATCCCCAGTACGGATATGATTGTCCGGTTTGTTGACCAGCCTGGTGAAAAGGCAAAGGGGGTCAAGCTCGCACCCGAAGAATGGCGCGTCTTTGCCCGCATCAACGGGAAAGATACGCTCGCCACGATTGCCCAGAAAACCAGTCTCAGTGATTTCGATGTTTGCCGCGTTGTGTACGGGTTTGCCACGGCTGGCCTGGTTGAGGTGGTCAAGAAACCAACTGCCCCCCGTGGCGCAGCGGATGTTCCCAGGGTCAAACGGAGCCTGGTCTCACGTATTATCAGCCGGATTGAAAAGATGTAATGCTTTGGGCGTTCCAGCCAGGGCACATACCATAGCGGAGGGTTCGGTGTGCAAACGGTAAAAATGGTGATCAGCGGGGCGGTAAATTCAGGCAAAACCGAGTTTATCAAAACCATCAGCGAAATAGAGGTCGTTTCAACCGAGCGACGGGCTTCGGATGATACCAAGTTGATTAAGAAGGAAACCACGGTGGCAATGGACTTCGGTCGCATTGCTATCAGCAAGGACCTGGTCCTGCACCTGTTCGGTACCCCCGGGCAGAAGCGGTTTGACTTTATGTGGGAGATATTGAGCGAGGGTATGCTTGGTCTGGTCATCCTGGTGGATAGCACCCGCCCGGAAACATTCCGCGAGACCAACCGCATCATCGATTTCTTTATCTCCTACCGCGATACGCCCTACGTGGTTGCCGCAAATAAGCAGGACCGTCCCAATGCCTGGTCGCCCGATGAACTGCGCCTGGCGCTGCGTCAGCCGCCCCATGTGAAAGTGATACCCTGCGTTGCCATTGACCGCGAAAGTGTGAAAAACACCTTGCTTGAGCTGCTCTATGTCATTTTAGACCGCAGCAGCGAAGGGTAAGCACACAGGGGAGGAAGAGCACGGCGAGATAGATGATCAGGAACCCTGCCCTGGGGACAGGCGCGGTGTTCCTGTGTTCATCCGGTCTGGCCTGGTAGCCGCCTCTCTGCGTCGAGCCGTCACGTGATTACCTGCCTTGCAACGCATAGGCAATCCCACCCTGAAGGGTACCCCTGGTGACGACCCCCCGCATATCCGCCCCCAGGTGAACGAGCGTCTGGGCAATCTGCGGTTGGATACCCGTAAGCACGACCTGCGCCCCCAGTAACCGTACCGCCTGGGCGATGTGAACCAAAGCCTGCGCGACCTGCGTATCGACCACCTTCACACCCGTGATGTCCATAATCACCACCTCGGCCCGATGGTGCGCCACCCCCTCCAGCAGCATTTCCATCATCTGCTGCGCCCGGCTGCTGTCGATGGTCCCCACCAGCGGCATCGCCAGCACGTGCTGGTCGAGCGGCAGCAGCGGGGTCGAAAGCTCTCGCAGGGCGTCACGCTGCGCCGCTATCACCTGCTCTCGCAGAGCGGCCTGCTCAGCTTCGGTTCGTTTGCGCTCGGTGATGTCGCGGGAAACGGTGCAGGCGTATTCCTGTCCCTGAAAGGTGAGGTAGCTGGACACCACTTCGACGGGGATACCATGCCCATCTTTGTGGCGATGGACCGCTTCGAACATTTGAACCCCCCGCTGTTTCAGGTCATTCCAGGCCAGTTCCATATCCTCCTCGCGAAAGGACGGATCAAGATCGGAGATACGCATGGTCAATAATTCCTCCCGCGTATACCCCAGTCTGGTACAGGTCGTTTCATTCACATACACGATAGTGCCGTCTGAAGTGATCCAGTGGATACTATCAGCCACCCGGTCCAGCGTAAACTGCCCCAGACGGAATTGCTCCTCGGCCTGCTTGCGCTCGGTGATATCGGTCATCAGTCCCGCCAGACGCGATGGCTGCCCCTGGGATGTGTAGTCGATTGCCTTGCCGCGGGACAGCACCCACTTCCACGTCCCCGACTTGTGGCGCAGGCGGTGCTCGAATACGAACTCCGTGGTGTTGCCGGCCAGGTAGTCATGAAAAAAGCGATTTGCTTCGGCAGCGTCGTCGGGGTGGATGAGGTTCAGCCAGGTTTCAACCGTGGGTGCGAGTTCGTCGGGATGGTAGCCGAGCATCTCGGCGTAGCGGGGGGAGTAGTAGGTCTCGCCGGTGAGCAGGTTGATGTCCCAGGCTCCGTCGCGGCTCCCCTCCAGGATGAACTGAAGCTGCTGCTGGCTGCTGGACAGATGCTCTTCCACTTGCTTGTGCCTGGTCATGTCCTGAAGCGACCCCAGGCTTTGCCAGATTGAGCCATCTTCCTGACGGGTGAAGACGACATCGCGGGCCAGAAACCAGCGCCACCCCCCCGATTTATGACGCAGGCGGTATTCGACCTCGACGACCTCTCCGTCCTTCGCCGCGGCCAGTTTTGCAAAGTGCTGCGGGATGACCGTACTCAGGTCGTCGGGGTGGATGACCTGGGGAAGGACGTGTTCGCCCATGTCCCGAATCTCATCGGGGGTATACCCGAGGGTCTCAGCCAGTTCGCGGTTGGCCAAGACATTGCGCTGCGCTGACACGTCAAAGATGTAGATCAGGTGTGGGAGTTGCGCCACAATCTGACGGGTCTGGGCAAACTGCGCTTCCAGTTCAGCCACGCGCTGCCTGAGCGCTTCGTTCTCTGCCTGCATCGCTTCGACTGTTGTCATCATACTTCATCGCTCCTTTGCTGCGAGCTTCGTTCCCTACGGTTCGCTCCACTAACGCCCGCACGGGATCGGGTTCTGGGCCTGGGCGTACACGCGCTCAAACTCCTCCACAAACTGGCCTGCTATCATCGGGTCCTGAATGATGACCACATTCTCATCATTGTCTTCCTCGGCCCGCTTGCTAAAATTGTACGAACCCGTGATGACCGTCTCATCGTCAATGATGATGACTTTGTGATGCATCGTGTAGCAGTTGCCATCTTCCAGCACCTCGACCCCGTTTTCCTGGAGCCGCTCGAACTCCGCCCCGGTCCCGTGGGCGTTGCGGCGCTCGAACACCCCCTGCACCACCACCCCGGCCTGGTGCCGCTCCAGCATCGCTTCAGCAATCGGGTCGCTGGTGTAGGAGAAGGCCAGAAAGCGGATACGCTCCTGCGCCTGGCTCAGGTGGTGGACCAGGTGCTCTTCGATGCCATCCTGGGGCGAAAAGTAGTTCTCGATGGTCAGCGCATCCACCTGTATCAGCGGGTGGGGAGCCAGCGACAGCTTGCCCCGCCCGAACTCTCCCTCCATCATCTGGGAAAATTCGGCTGCATAGTTTTCCACGATGGCCGGGATGGTCAACCGCAGAAGATTGTTGTTATTGCGATAGGTGCCGTTCTCGCTGATGTTCCACGAGCCGGTCCAGACCAGCGCCTCATCTATGATGAGAAACTTGCTGTGCTGAAACGCCGTCGTCTCCTCCCAGGCGATGGGAATGTCCGCTTCTTCCAGGCGACCGGCCCAGGCCGACATCTCGGGCTTTTCCAGGTTCTCGCGGTCCAACCCCAGGCGCACCATCACCCCACGCTCCTGGGCGCGAATCAGCGCATCGGCCACGCTCTCCAGGTTATAATCAAACGTCACGACCTCAATGCTGCTCCGGGCCGCATCAAGGTCTGCAAGGAGCTTCGGCAGAAAGGGCGGAGGGGTGCGCTGGTCGCGCTCGTCCGGGTAGACCAGCCAGGGGGTCGTAAAGAAGACCTCTATCGTGCCGGTGCTGGTCTGGCGGCTTGCTGCTGGTTCTGGGGGGGGGGCACCCTCTTCCTCCTCCTCCGTCACCTCCGCCAACCCCGGCAGCTCTCCTCCCTCCAGTAGCTCCCCTAGCTCCCCTACCTCCGGTAGCTGGAAATCCTCTGGCAGTTCGATGTACCCTTCGTAGGCCAGGTAGCCGAGCAGCAGCGCCACCAGCACCCCGATAACCGACAGGAGCGGGGCTTTCTTGCGGTTGGTCGTGCTCTTCCGCGTGCGGGAGCGGGATTTCGCCTTTGATGAGGATGAGCGCGAACGGGTCGTTTTTCGGGTTTTTGATTCGGACTTTGCCATCGTGATATCCTATTCTGCTTGCAATGCTTCCAACTGCTGCCGGGCCAGCGCTACCAATCGCTCGGGGTCGTGTTCTTGTTCACGAGACGCGATGCTGGCAGCCCGCAGCACCGCCCGGCGCAGCGTGGAGACGGCCACATCAACGGCTTCGTCGGGGCGGCCCGGGTCGGACGCGGCCAGCGCCGCCTGATAGCTCGCCCACTCTATCAGGGGGCGGGCCTGGTCGTCGGTCAGGTCGCTGGTCAACCGCTCATCGTCAAGGATACGTTCGGCGGCCCGCTGCTGCCGCTCGGCAAGGGCCGAATCACCGGTCTGGCTGGCTATGACCGTGGAAAGGTCAGAGAGCAAGCAGCGGTCGGGGCGGTCGGGGTGGGGGTGGTCTCCCATGATTATCCTCCTCTGCTGGTTTCAGGAACCGTGTTTTCGATATGCTTCCCACCATTGCTCATCTTGCCCCGGGACTGTGCCTGGGACCATGAATCATGAACCATGAACCATGAACCATGATACCACCTGATGCTGGTGCTGGTGCTCATAATCATGGAAGCAGCGACACCTGTTCGGCCAGCCTGGACACCTCCGCCTGAAACTGGTTCCCCCGGTCGCGGTAGTCAACGAACTGCGAAAAGCTGGCACTGGCCGGACTGAGCAATACCACGTCGCCCGGCTCTGCCACCTCCCAGGCACGCTGCACCGCCTCGGACATCCGCTCGACCCGCAGGCAGAGCGGAAGCGGGAACTGACCACCACTCAGGCTCACCACGTCGTTCCACAGCCGCTCCCCCGAGGGAGGGAAGAGCAGCACGGCCCGAACGTTCGCTGCCAGAATCTTCCGCGCCAGTCCGCGGTAGTCCAGGCCGCGGTCATACCCCCCCGCCAGCAGGATGAGCGGGGCCGGGGACAGGGCTTCCATGGCGGCAATGGTGGCTTCGGGCACGGTGGAGAGCGAATCATCATAGAAGCGCACCTGCCCGACCCACCCGGCATCCTGCATGCGGTGGGCAAGCGGCTGAAACGTCCGGATGGCCTCGGTGATGGCGGCGAGCGGAATGTCGAGAAGCTGACCGACAGCAAGCGCAGGCATCACGTTCTGAAGGTTGAACCGGCCCACCAGGGGGACCACCTGGATGGGCAGGAGCGGTTCGGCAGCGCCCACCGAACCGTAGCCTATCCAGTCGCCCTGGACGTGGTAGCCCGGTGCGTCGTCGGGGTGCAGGCTCGTGGCTATCTTGTGCCCGCGGCTCTGGGAGGCAATGTGTCCTGAAATGGCATTCTCGCGGTTGAATATCACCCGGTCGTGCTCCGTCTGGTAGCGGGCGATGGTGGCTTTGGCCTCGACATAATCTTCAAACGTCCCGTGGTAGCTCAGGTGCTCTGGCACCACCCCGAGCACGACCGCAATGGACGGGCTGTGCTCCAGGTCGGCCAGTTGGTAGGACGACAACTCAGCGACGAACACCGTTTCGGGCGCTGCCTGGTTGAGTACGGAGAGCGCCGGCACCCCGATATTCCCGATAAGCTGCACCTCCCGCCCCCCCTGCGTCAGGATGGCGGCAATCAGGGATGCCGTGGTGCTCTTCCCCTTGGTTCCCGTCACTCCCACCACCACCCCGGGGCATAGCTCAAAGAACAACCGCATGTTCGATGTGACGGTGGCTCCCTGTGCTCTGGCCGCCTGGAAGAGGGGCAGGTCGGGGGGGATGCCCGGCGAGCGAAAGAGGACCTCGAACGAGGCCAGGTCATCCGGGGCATCATGACCACCCTCAAGCGTGACCAGGGTCACGTTGGGGTCTTGCTCACACCGTTCGCGCACCTGGGGGGAGAGGCGCTCCGGCGGGGTCTGGTCGGCCAGCACCAGCGGCATATCAGGGAAGTGGCTGCGGATAAAGGCGTAGGTGCTCATCCCCTCTCGCCCCAGGCCAGCAATGGCTACCCGCCGACCGACCAGCGTGGCGAGGGGAGGGGGCAGCGCGGGCGGCAAATCAGGTGGCAGAGAAGATGTCAAAGAAGGAAAGAGCGGATCGTTCATGGGCAGGGTCCATCCCCTTCTCGCTGAAGCGAGGCGTCTAGTTCGGCGCGGAGCCAACCCGCCAGGTCCTCCGGGATGGCGTGCTGCTCGTTCCAGCTTGCCAGCAGCGTGCGAACCTGCCGGTCGAGGTCGGCAATGTCGGGCTGAGCCTGGAGCACCCGTTCTTCGACTGCACGCAGCAGCGGGGGAAGTGGCTGGCCGGGGTGGTCGGGACCATCGGAGTCCCGCAGCTTGCGGGCGCTCAGAGCAAAGGCGGCGATGTTCTCTTCAAATGCGCCCACACACTCGAAGGGCTTCTGCTCCGCCGGGTTGAGCATCTGGAGTGCCGTGGGGACCAGGTCTTCCCGCGCAAACAGGTCCTCCGAGAAGATCGCCTGCATCTCGTCGCGCTCCAGAAAAGGGAACAGCGCCGTATAGACGAATAGACACTTCGGGCAGTTGTGGCACCATACATTCTGTTTGAGGCCGCGGTTACAGCTTCGGAATATCGCATGATAGGGCGTGAGGCGGGCAAACAGGCGGGCTATCTGGAGTTCGTAGAGCGGGCGCAGGAAGGAGAAGAAGTCCACGTCCGGGGCGAGATAGGCGGCCACATAGGTCCGGAACTTCTGCTCAAAGTCAAAGGTCTTGGCATACTGGTGGTTCACCTCCCTGCCGCAGTACCAGACATTGCCCTCGTTCGAGCTTCGCTCGTAGGAGACCGCCACCCGCCCATACCCGAACAACACCGCACACGTCACGCTCAGGAAGGCCACCAGCGCCGAAAAGGGCGTGTGTCCATTCAGGTAGCCTTCGGCATTGAGACGAAGCAGCGTCTCATCAATGCGGCGTGTCACCACATGGTCACGGTCGGCGCGGCAGCCGCTCACGCGGGCAATGTCGCGGGCCGCCACCATCGGGTTGAGCGAGAGACAGCCGATATCAGCGGCGTGCTGCTTCAGCGTCTCGATAGTCACGACCGAGTCTTTCCCGCCCCCGATGGGCACGAGGATGCGTCCAGCAGGCGCAGGGCGCTGGTTGCTCCGCAGCCAGGAGGTTCCCCCCGCTGCCCCCGCTGCCCCTGCCTCTCCCGACTGGCTGGCACGAGCACGGATGGTCACGAAGTCGGGTGCGGTGAAGGGTATCTGGTTGACGAAGAAAAATTCGGTCATGCCGTTGAGCAGCAGGTCCGTCCACCACGCTCGCTGCCATCCGTCCAGCGGCCCGGCCTCGACCACAATCTCAGGTGAACACGTAGCCTTCCAGTAGGAGGGTATCTCCATCAGGCCAAGGTGAAACGCCAGGTTGTGGAGCACCTCCGGCGGGCACTGCTCCCAGGTGGACGGGGCAACGCCGGGGATGGTGATATCGGGTCGGAAGACGATCCCCGGCTCGGTCTCAAATTCGAAGCCAATCTTGAGCGTGTCCCCCGAACGGTCCAGGTGATACCGTCGGTAGATGAAGCGGGGGTGGCGGGTTCGGAAGGTCTCAAGCTTCTCATTCATCCCGGCTCTCCTGTCTCTCCTGTCTCTTGCGTTATCGCTGGTCTTCTTGCACCAGAGCTTCCCCGATGCGGTAGCCATCCCCCGCGCCGAGCGTGATGAAGACATCACCCTCGCGCAACCGTGCCCGCACCGCCGCCACCGCCTCCCCCACCGTTCCCACCGCGCTGACCTCCGGGTGGACCGCCGCAATGCGGGCAACCAGGTCGGAGACGATGGCTTCGGAGGTGGTATCGGGGGGGCACACCTCGCGGGAGGGGTAGACATCCCCCACCAGCACCACGTCAGCGTCAGCAAAGGCCGTCCCCCACCCCTCCAGCAGCGCAAGCGTGCGGCTATAGGTGTGGGGTTGGAGATAGGCCAGGATGCGCCGGGGGCCATACCGCGCCCGGGCCGCTGCCAGGGTTGCCCGAACTTCGGTCGGGTGGTGGGCGTAGTCATCGATGATGGTCGCTCCGCCCGCGCTGCCCTTTGGCTCGAAGCGCCGGGCCGTCCCCCGAAAGGTGCGCAATGCCTCAGCAACCACGCCCATATCGAGATTTAGCACATCTGCTACGGCCACCGCCGCCAGCGCATTCAGCACATTATGGTGCCCCGGCACGGTGAGGTACCAGCGGTCGCCCACGCGCTGCCCGCCCTTGAAGATGGTGAAGCACGTTGCTGCTGATGCTGATGGTGAGGAGGGGAGGGGAGGGCGAAGGTCCTCGTTCTGGTCCTGCTCGGTCACGACGGCGCGGTAGTCGTTTGCCTCGTTGAAGCCATAGGTTCGCACCCACTCCCCCCGGCCTTCAAGCGACACCCGCCAACGGGCACTGCTTTCCGTATCGCCGCAGGTCAGCACCAGCCGTCGCACCTGCGAGGCAAACACCCGGAATGCCGTGTGATAGTCGGCTTCGGAGGGGTACAGGTCGGGGTGGTCCCAGTCCACGTTGGTCACAATGGCCATATCCGGCGTCAGCGACAGGAAGGCATAATCATACTCATCGGCCTCGATGACCAGCGGTGCTTCCGGGTGGCCCCAACAGGCGTTGGACGGCAAATCGACCGGCGCACTGCCAATCAGGAAACCGGGGGTGAGTCCCGCCCGGTGCAGCACCCAGGCCACCATCGCGGTCGTGGTGGTCTTGCCGTGGGAGCCGGCCACCGCCAGCACCGAACGCTGCTGCGACCACTCCTCCCAGAGGTCGGTACGTTTGAGCACCGGGATACCCGCTCGACGGGCCGCAGCAAGTTCGGGGTGGTCTGACCTGACTGCGGCTGTCGCCAGCAGAATGTCTGCCCCGTCCACGTGGAATGGGCTGTGCCCGACGTGGGTCGTTACTCCCCGCGCCCGCAATGCCGCTGTGAGTTGGTTGGCCTCCAGGTCGGAGCCGCTCACGTGGTGTCCCTGGTCAAGCAAGATATTGGCGAGCGCACTCATCCCCGCCCCGCCAATCCCGACAATGTGATAGTGCATAGCCCTTTCCTTATGGTATCCAGAACCGGAATTGTACCATAAGCCCCGCTGTGGCTCAACTGGCGTTTGGGAAGGAAAGGAACCTATTCGGTGGACGGGCGATGGCGACGGGAGGAGCAGCGGGCAAGCAGCAGGGAACCCCGTCGGGCAAACAAAAAGGAAGGGAACCGTATTCCCTTCCCGTCACACAGAGTGGTGCCAAGACCCGGGCTTGAACCGGGGACCCCAGCCTTTTCAGGGCTGTGCTCTACCAACTGAGCTATCTTGGCCCGCGTTCCCGCCCCATCTCACTGCCTCGGCATTATACCACATCGTTCATTCGTTTGCAACCCGGCTGTTGTTTTTTCCTGGATTCCCGGGTTGCTCTGGCGGTTGGCTATCCTGAGAACCATGTTACCAGGTCTGGTATAATAGAAAGTGAAAATGTATCGTATCTTGCGTAACATCAAAAGGAGCAGAACCATGCAAGGAACAAAGGCGTTACTTCGTGGGGCATACGTGACAGCAATAGTGATGGTGCTCGTGCTGGCAGCCTGTGGAAATGTATCCAATGTGAGCACGGCCGCTATGGTCGTCTCAGAAAAACCAGCAAGCACCGCGACAACAGGAGACCCGGAAATCGGAAGGGCTATCTTCCACGGAGAGATGAAAATTGATGGGATGGTTCCCTGTCAATTCTGTCACTACATCGAGTCGTCCCACCACTCGCTGGTCGGGCCAGACATGAAAGGCATCTCCAGACGCGCTGCCACACGCGTCCCTGGTCTGTCTGCCGAAGCGTACCTGCGCCAGTCTATCCAGGAGCCAGATGCCTATGTAGTTGAAGGATTGCCCCCCGGTACGATGTATCACAAGTATGATACGATGCTGTCGGACCAGCACATTGAGGATCTGGTAGCCTATTTGATGACGCTCTGACGCAGAGACGTCAACTCCGTGACCCCGGCTCCTCAAACACGAAGGGAGGGGGCTGCGTGCCATCCTGGTCAGTAAAGCCATAGACCCTGGCAAGCTCCCCCACCTTGACTACCTGTCCCGACCAGCGCATCACCTCCGCGTCGGCAGCAAGGGCCGCCACGGCCCGCCCGGTGTACACCGGGGTCTCGGTCGTGCTCAGGTCGAAGGGGTGCGCTGCATGCACGGCCATCACCCGCTCCGTGCGCACAAAGCCGGGGTAGAGCGACAGCGCCGCGATGCCAGAGGAGCGCAGTTCGTGGGCTATCCCCACCGCCAGACGGTCAACGGCGGTCTTCGCTACATCATAGAGCAGGTTGCCGCGGTACTTCTGCCCGTCGCCCGACGAGATATTGATGATGAGACCCCGTCCGTGCGGCAGCATCAGGCTGGCTGCAAAGCGGCTGGCAAGGTAGTGCGCCCGAACCCCCGCCCCAAACATCCCCTCCCAGTACCAGAGGGGCTGTTCCCAGAAGGGGCCGTCGAAACGATGGGTGTCGTAGTGTTCGTAGCCGCCCCACACGTTGTTGACCAGGAGGTCAAGCCGTCCCTGTTCCTGGCGCACCCGCTCAAACAGCGCTGCAACCTCCGCATCCACGGTGTGGTCGCACCGCACTGGTATGCCCGTTCCGCCCCCGGCTGTCACCAGTTCGGCGGTTTCGTCAATGGTGCCGGGGAGGTCTTCTGTGGTGGCGGCTCCGCGGACGCTGCGCCCGGTCACATAGACTGTTGCACCAGCTTCGCCAAGCACGCCAGCAATGCCGCGGCCCACCCCGCGGCTTGCCCCGGTCACGAGGGCTATCGTTCCTTGCAAGTCCGGCGTCATCGCTCGTTTGCTCCTCCCCATTCACCTACCATTTACCAGGAACGACCGCTCGCAATCAGCGGGTTATAGGCTGTGTAGACCATCCGCGCAAACGCGGCAATGACCGGCGCGGCTACCGAATCGTAGAGCTGGTCCGTCTCGCGGTAGAGATACACCGCCAGCACGAAGTCTCCCCCCGGCGACCGCACAATCCCCACATCACACTGCATATCCTCAATCCAGCCGCTCTTGTGCTCGACGCGCACGGTGGAGGGTATCCCGGCCCGCATGCGCGTATCGTCGGCGTTCTGCGCAAACCAATCCAGCATCTCCTGACAGCGGTCAATGGTGAGCGTCTCCGTAAAGGTGCGCAGCAGGGTTCCCTCCCCGCGGCTGCACCGGTCAATCTCCAGGAATATCCGGCTCATCTCTGCCGGGGTGGTGCGGAGCATCGGGTCGGCCTCGGTGTAGGGCAGCGGGCCTTCGTGCTCCGGGCCGCGCTGAATGGTCATCCCGCGCACATCAATGAGATAGTCGGCGGCTTCGTAGGGCATATACTGGTAGGTGTGCTGAAGCCCGAGATGGGTTCTGAGCATCTCGTTCATCATCTCCGCCCCGACGAGAGCATCTTCGGTGCCGGTCCCACTGGCCGCAGCCGCCAGCACGTGGTTGGCCGAAAGATTGTCGCTCTCGACAATCATTTCATATACCCACTGCTCCTCCTCCTCCGTAAACTCGGGCAGCATGGCGTAGGCATGCAGCAGAATAGCCGCCTTCATCACGCTGGCTCCAGAAAAGACCGTATTTTCGTGGAGGGTCACGGTCTCCTTGCTTGCCAGGTCATACAGGGAGAACCCCACAATCCCTTCCCACTGCTCGGCCATCGCGCCGACCTGCTGCCGAATCTGGTCGAAGCTGGCACGGCGGGGAGGCTCCATCCCGCCCGGCTGCGCCGTATCGCCACGCTTGCTCCTGCCGTCGTCGGGGCGGAAGACCAGCCGAATGTGCCGCGAGAGCCGGGGCCAGCGAAGCCGTTCCTCCACCTGCCCTACCGCCCGGTCGATATCTACCACGCGCCGTGGGAAGAAGACGAAGCTGCGCGAGATGGGGTCAGTCGCGTCGATGCGAATATCCAGCGTGGGCGAAACGACCACCTCCCCCGTCGATGCGGCGATCTTCTGGCGCAGGGCGGCTTCATCGAAGCGGAACGGGATGGGGTGGGGGACCCAGGGTTGTTCTCCCTCCCGCACTCCCTGTCCCCCCTGCTGGTTGGCGGCGCGGGTGGTCTCGGCAAGCAGGTCCTCAAGCGCCACGTCCACGCCAATCTCGTCAGGTTCGATGACAAAATGGGTGTCCCCTGCCGTGCATTCCAGGGGACGGGCAATGCGCGGATACACCCGGTCACGCGCTTCACCAATGGTCAACCCTCCGATGGCAATGCCTGCCACTTCCGTATCCGGGGGGAAGGTTGGGGCTGCGGTCGGGGTGGGCGAGGGGGTCCGGGTGGGAACGGGCAGGAGCGTGGCCGAAGAGAGGGGCGAAGCGGTGACGAGGGGTGTCGGGGTTGTCTGGGGGCGCGTAGTGG
>DAOTUF010000160.1:0-1611 GCA_034437495.1 Chloroflexaceae bacterium
GCCCGCCCCCGCCGAGCTACGCGAAAGCTGCTCACGCTGGTACTGCACGACCTGCATGGCCCCGCCGGCGGCGCGGAAGAGGAAATCACCGAGAGCGTGCGCGAGCGATACCTTGTCGGGATGCTCGCGCCCCGCAAGCAACAGGAGGGCGTGAACCCTGCCACGCAGGATGACACCCTCTCGCCTGGCGACGAAGCCCCGGACGATGGCCCCGCTGAGCAGAGCGTTTCGCAGGCTCCCACGCTCTTCCCCTCATCGTTCGGGTTGACCTGCTGTGTTGCCAGCGACGCGACCCACCTGGAGATCACCGCCACCTGGGGACGCTACCACCGTGTTGCAAGTGCAGTGCAGAAGGATCCGAAGACGGGCGACCCGCTCCGGGTCTGGAAACGGCAGCCGATGGGGAGCACAACAACCATCACGCTGCACGCGGGCGACATTGCCCCCTGGCAACCGGAGCCAGCGGAACAGCCAGCGGTGTTTGTCCGCGGGTTGGCGCGGCGCAGCAACCAGGGCTGGATCGTCACCCTCTTTCTCGTGAACGGGCAGGAGGAGAAGAAGCCAAAAGACGCCACCTGGATTTTCCAGCCAGAAGTGAGCATCCGTGCCCCGGATGGAGCCGCGATATTCCGCCGCCGGGCGTGGGCCGACACCGCATCGCACCTGAGCGCCGAAGAACGCTCCCTGGCCATGCGCTACCGCACGCAGGTGGAGTTTGCCGTCGGGCACGGCGTGAGCGTGCGAGCGGAACCACACCCCGACTGCTCCACCGAGGCAACGCGCATCAGCACCAGCGTCGCGCCGGTGTACGAACTGCCCCCCACGACCTTTACCAGTCCCTCCGAATATCCTTCCCTGGCCGGTCTCACGCTCGATATGCAAGCCCTGGCGGAAACCCCCGCCGACGCATTGCCCGCCACGTTGACCCCGATAGTAGAGACCTACGCCACCTGGATCGCCACGCAACACGAGCGCATCACCAGCGACGCAAGTCTGACCCCGCATCGGGACGTTGCCACGTCTACCCTGGAAGCGTGCGACACCGCACGGGAACGCATCCAGGCGGGAATTGACCTGCTCGCCACGAATACCCAGGCTGCCGAAGCCTTTGCCTTTATGAACCGGGCGATGTGGCACCAGCGCATCCAGACAATCGCTGCGGAAGGGGTTCGCAACGAGAAACTCACCCCGCGGGACACGATAGACATTCCCAAAAACCGCTCCTGGCGGCTCTTTCAGCTTGCCTTTATCCTGCTCAATCTGCCGGCCCTGACCGACCCGCACCACCCGGAGCGCAGCCCAGACCCGACAGCTCTGGCTGATCTGCTCTGGTTCCCCACGGGTGGCGGCAAAACCGAAGCCTACCTGGGGTTGACGGCCTACACCCTGGCGATCCGTCGGTTGCAGGGAGAGGTGGCGGGCCGTTCGGGGTTGGATGGGGTGGCGGTGCTGATGCGCTATACGCTGCGGCTCCTGACGCTCCAGCAGTTCCAGCGCGCCACCGCGCTCATGTGCGCTTGCGAGGTTATCCGCCGCGACGCGCTGGCAAAGGGCGATACGCGATGGGGCACAACTCCGTTCCGTGTCGGGTTGTGGGTAGGGCAGCGCACC
>DAOTUF010000161.1:0-6129 GCA_034437495.1 Chloroflexaceae bacterium
CCCCGCCCCCCGTCACCGCTCCAGGTTCATCCGCTGGCGAGCGTAGCTTTCGTGGCGTTCGGGCGTCACCTCCCCTTCGGCCACCGCGTGGAGCACCGCACACCCCGGCTCGTGGATGTGGGTGCAGTCCCGAAACTCGCACCCCCCCAGAAATGGCCGCATCTCGCGGAAACACCAGGCCAGTTCCTCATCCGGGATACGCCACGCCGCCAGTTCCCGAATACCGGGCGTATCGGCCACATACCCCCCTCCCTCCAGCGGGTGGAGTTCGGCCACGACGGTGGTATGGCGTCCCTTGTTGAGCACCTCGCTCACCTCGCTGGTTTGCAGATGCAGCCCCGGCTGCACCTGGTTGAGCAGGCTGCTCTTGCCCACCCCCGACGGCCCGGTAAAGACACTGATACGGTCGTGCAGGCAGGCCCGCAGCGCCTCAATGCCATGGCCCGTTTGCGCACTCACGTGGAGCACCGGGTAGTCCAGGCGCTCATACAGCCCGAACATCTCCCGCACCGCCTCCGCGTCTACCAGGTCCGCCTTATTCGCGACAATCACCACGTCAATCTGGTTGTATTCGGCAATCACGAGAAAGCGGTCGAGCAACCGCGGCTTCATGGGCGGAGAAGCACAGGCAAAGACCAGCATCACCTGGTCCAGGTTTGCAATCAGCACATCCTCTTTCCACACGCCACGCGGCCCCGGCTGCTGCCGCGAAAAGTGCGACCGCCGTTCGGCCACCGCCTCGATAGCCCCCTCCCCCGGAGCCACCTGCGTGACCTCCACCTCATCGCCAATCACCGCAATGTCCGTGCGCTGGCGCTGCTTCTTGAGCCGTCCCCGCAGCTTGCATTCCAGGACTCCCACCTCCGTCTGAACCCAGAAAAACCCGCTCTGTGCCCGTAGCACCCTTCCTTGCATGGTCTCCTCAACCCCTCACCGGTATAAAGTGTACATAATTCACCAATCGTCCCCATTATACCAGAGAAACAAACAACACTCCCGCAGGCTCTCCTGCGGGAATGAAATTCGGTCGCCCTGGTCAGTTCAATCAATTCTGTTCATACAACGGCCTTGCCCCCTCACTGGGAGATCTCTTCGGTGGCCCCCACCGGTACCCATCCATCCTCAAGCACGACTTGCTGCCCTTCGCGGCTGAGGGCAAAGGAGACGAAATCATGTGCCTGGGGGCGGCTGAGCGGACCGGTCAGCAGTTGCAAGGGACGCTTGAGCGTATAGCTCCCATCCATCGCCGCTTCGGGACTGGGCATTACTCCATTGATAGCCACCACCTTCACATCGCTGCCCGAAAGATGGCCAAAACCAACATAGCCAATGGCTCCTGGCGTGCTGGCTACGTGGACGTGGACCTCCCCCGCGGTTGCCTGGGTCACGGCGGTCTCGGTTGGTTCCCCGCCTCCGAGCACAATCTCGTCAAAGGCCCCGCGGGTGCCCGACGTCACCTCACGTATCACCGGCACAATCGGCATATCGGCTCCCCCCACCTCGCTCCAGTTCGTGATGGTGCCGAGGTAAATACCCTGAAGCTGCTCCAACGAGATTTGTTCAACCGTGTTCGAAGGATGGACAATAATGGCCAGCACATCAATGGCAATCTGATACACCTCCATCCCTTCGACCTTTTCTTCTTCCCGCAGCTCCCGCGAGGCCATACCAATATCGGCACTGCCATTCTGGACGGCCTCAATCCCGACGCGGGACCCCCCCGCCCCAATTTCCAGTTCCACCCCTGGATAGCGAAGCTGGTAGGCTTTGCCAATCTCTTTTGCCAGCGGTTGGACGGTGGTGCTGCCCGCAAAGGTCAGCCGCACCGCCGGGGCCATGGTCGCTTCCGGGGTCGATGCGCCCGATTCTCCGAACCGGTAGCCCAGAAGCTCACACCCGCTCAACCCGACCATCAACGCTAGCGCCAGCACCAGCACCCATACCCCGGTGATGCTCCAGACCTGACGATTGAGATGATTGAGATGATTGAGATGATTGAGATGATTAATCCGTTTCATGTTGCCTTCCTCCTCTCGAACACATGATGTGCCCCATTATGCCCACAGGCTTCGCTCGTATGCTGCTCCGGGACATACACTGCTGGTCCCGTCTCTTCTCCGTCGTGAAGCGCGTCGGTCGTAGGAACCGGCAGCCGAATCCAGAAACAGCTTCCTTCTTGCTCCACGCTCCGAAACCCGATCTGACCATGGTGCAGATGCACCAGCGACTTTGTAATGGCCAGACCCAGGCCACTCCCTCCCGCCTCAACACTCAGGGGATTTTCGGAGCGGAAAAACCGGGTGAAAATTTTTGGCTGGTCCGATGTTCGTATCCCCACCCCATTGTCTTCCACCTCAATCACCACCGACCGCGGGTTGGGCGACTTCCAGGGTTGTTCCGCCGGGGCACTGGGCAGCAGAGCCGGGTCAGACAATTCGTAGGCCCGCACCGAAACCTGTCCCCCCTGGTGGACATATTTCACCGCATTCGAGAGCAGATTCATCAGAATGCGGCGAATGTGGATGCTGTCAATCCAGATGGTGGGGAGATTGGGAGCTACTTCGATGGCCAGGTCAACCTGGCGCTGCTCCATCTGCAATTTCAGGTTGCCCACGGCTTCATCGATGGCCTGCCCGATAGCAACCCACCGCTGCTCTCCACGCAGCGTACCCTGTTCGAGCCGGGCCATCTCCAGCAAATCATTGACCATCTGGACCATGCTTTCGGTCTGCCGCCGTATCGTGTCCAGAAACATGCGCTGGTTTTCCGTCAGGTTTTCGATCCCGCTCATATAGAAAATATCAACGAAACCCTTCATTGCCGCAAGGGGGGTGCGCATCTCGTGCGAGGCCGTGCCGATAAACGCACTCTTGGCGCGGTCGGCCTCAACCGCCTGCGTAATATCCTGGATGGCGACCACGGCCCCCGTGAGCGTTCCCCCGCTCCCGAGCGTCGGCGCACTGTGGAGCCGGACAATCCGCTCCCCCAGGGAAATGTGTTCCTCCGTCCAGAGGGTCGCCGGGTTTGCCAATTCGTTCCGCACCTGGTCAACCACCTGGTGCAACCCGGCGACCAGCACCGGGTCATCCACGTCGGTGAGCAGCGCGAGCGGACGGCTCAACAGGTGATGCACCTCCTGCCCGAGCAGCGATGCCGCCACCGGGTTGACCATCACAATGCGCTCTTCCACGTCTACGGCCAGCACCCCATCCGCCATACTCTGGAGGATCGCATGCAGTTCGCCCGCTTTGCGGGCCTTCTCATCGAGCAAATCGGTGATGCGAGCCGTTGCATAGTCAAACGCCCGTCCAAGCTGCCCGATTTCATCGTTGTGGCGCAGGTTGGCCCGCTGCGACAGGTCGCCGGCTGCCACCGAGCGGGCGACGCTGACGAGCTTGAGGACGGGACGGGAGAAGCCCTGCGCCAACCAGAACCCCACCGCCAGCAGCAGCACCAGCGTCAGCCCGCTGCTAATCAGCATAACCTGAAACCCCGACCCCACGATCTGGTTGATTTGTTGTTCGCTGAGCAGCAAAAACAGGTCGAGGGTACCGGAGGTGAGGGGTATCAGGAAGTGGCGCACCCGGAAGCCATCCAACGAGACCGTTTGCTGGTTCGAAGATGGCCCCTCCAGGGCGGGGTGGGTGCTGGTCAGCGTGGTATCATCTGCCAGTTGCACTTCAGCGGTCAACCCCCGCTCGCGGCGAATACGTTCCAGGGTGGTCGGAATATCCTGCACCGTGTAGACCGTCCCGAGGTGGTCAAGATAGGTATCGGTGCCGTTCGTCACTTCGCCCCAGATGGGAGCACAGCCCACAACCAGGGTCGTGTCACTGGCGGTCATCAGGTGGACCTGCGCCTCAGACGTCCCCGGCCGCAGGTAGGCCGGGTCGGTGCAGGTAGCCAGGGCGTGGTGGTCGCAGATTTTCATCTGACTCAAGGCATCTGAGAGCGCAAAATTCACCCAGGGCATGGCCTCATTCGCCCCGACAATGAGGACCTGGTCCAGGCGGTAGCGGTCGCGCACCGTGACCGCCCGCTCATTCATCTCCAGCAGCACCCCATCCCGGTCGGTTTGCATTCGGTCCAGCAGCCCCACAAAATCCGGAAAATCCGAAAGCCCGCTGGCGCTCACCCGCACATTGTCCTCACTCTGTTTGACAGCCGTCTCCACCCGCTGCGCTTCCTCCTGCAACTGCCCATCCAGGATGCGGTTGCGGGTGGCGTTGGTACTGATGATGAACCCGACGGTGCTTCCCACGAGGGAGAGCGTCATCAGGATAATCAGCGGGGCCAGGATTTTCGTGCGTATCCCGGCGTTGCTCCAGGAGAGGCGCGGGAGAAATCGCTGCTGGTTCCGCGGTGGAGAACCCCCCACCAGCACGTGGTCAAGACTGGTCACACGGTACCTGCTACATGTGTTAAGATGGTAAGACGTTGCGGCCTCTTACAAGCGTTCGTACCAAACCAATGAAAAACGCGCAACCTCCTGGTGCGCGTCGTTGCCCTCTCATGGGAACAGTGCCTCATATGTGGATGGGTGAAACACTGGAATGGAATCGTTGACTTCAAACGACAAGACAACTACCACCAGTCTGGATGGTAGTTTGTGTTCCTCATTGCGCCGAACTCCCCGGTACTACGCCGTATTGATTGGTAGCATACCCCGTTCATGTTAAGACAGGATTAAGAAGAAATGGCCGGATTGTTAAAATCCGGCTCAATCTCGTTCAACCCGGCTCCGCGGAGGGGCCGGAGGCTCCACGCCTTCGGCCAGCAGCGCCATCGCCTGGTCGCGGAGCGCTTTGAATGGTTCACCCCGCTGATAGGCACGGCACGTCTTCCAGAAGGCCACCAGCATCCGCAGGGTTTGCAGCCGCTCCCACTCTTCCGGGCGCAGCGGTGACACCGCGATATAGCCCTCGACCAACCCCGTCCGCCACTCCTGGGGGGCTGCCGGGTCGGTCAGCACCCAGGCAAGGTCCAACAACCCGTCGCCCCCCACCACCGCTCCGGGGTCCATCAGGGCTTCGAGGTTGGCGTGTTCCCCCGTCGTACACCGAACCGTATGCAGCGAGAGCGCCCCGTGAAGCAAGGTGGGTTGGATACGCTGACGGGCAGGAGCCGAGACCAGCGCCGCGAAGCGGGTCAGCAAAGCCTCATCGAAGAGGCGGGCCGCCACCGGCTCTGGCGCGAAGGCGTGCTGAAGCGATATCAGTACCTCTGGCCAGGTGGCTGCTGGCCAGCGCCCTGTTGAAACCGGCCCCCCCCACCCCGTCACCGGGAGGCGGTGCATACGCCGCAGGGTCCGCCCGACCTGACGGGCCAGGTTCCGCAGCAGCAGCGGTTGGGCATCGAGGTGGGCCGCCGGGATACCCCCCACAAACCGCTCCAGGAGATAGTCAAAGGGGACCAGCGTGCGGCGGTGGTCGTGGTGGATGATGCGGACAGCAGGCAAATGGTGCTGCGCCATCGTCCGTCCAAAGAAGACCTCGCGGGCAAGGTGGCCCTCGGGGGCAATGCGGAGCACCACATCGGGATGGTCGGGCAGGAAGATGCGCACCAGGATATGCGCCGGCGTTGGCGGCAAGAACCTGACTGCGCTCGGGCGCAGGTTCATGGCCTGCACGATGGTGCGGGTGTACGCGCCAAGCCGATGGAGCACCCGCAGCCAGCTTTCTGGCCAATCTCCCTGCATCGACGTGGACGACACCGGCGAATCGAGTTGGGTATAGTCAATCATAGAGATAGGGGTATCATTTGCGTGTGTGCTTATTGTACCATCCTTTGGCGCAGCATGCAGACCAGCATCACCACCAGAACGGGAACCGACCCGAAAAGGGGAGCATCCTGAAAAAGCCGAAGCTGTGATAGAATAGAACGATGTGTTTCGCTTTATCCTGATCCTGGACTGGATTTGATGGAAAGAACGGGGGTATTTTGATGTCAGAAGAGCGAAAGGATACTGACGAGTTCTGGTTGGACGCGGTCCGCGAGTTGCTGCACCTCATCGGGCACACAGATGTCACCGAAATTCTGATAGAGCGGCATGCCTCCCGAGTGCATATCAAGCGGGAAAGAACCCCGGCCCTGCCCCCCATAGAAGCTCCCGCCGTGCCCCCGGTGCTC
>DAOTUF010000162.1:0-7300 GCA_034437495.1 Chloroflexaceae bacterium
AGCCTGCCGAAAATACGGCTCCTGCTCAGGGGCCGGGTTCAGTCGGATCTTGTGTGCTCGTTGGATGGTGCGCATTCTGAGTACTCCTGTTCACTTTCGGGTAGATTTTGCTCATCTAGCTCTACCTCCGTACGGTTCAGTTTCACGGTTCTGCTATGGGACGGTGGGGAACCCCCGATTGTTGCAGAGCTTCCGTCTGCTCGCCCCGGCGGGGCAGGTGCATCTGCTGCGTTCGCCTCTCGCGCATCCGAGGCAGATGGTCCCGACGGACGACCAGCTTCCACCAGAGGCGCAGGAGTTGGACGCCGGTGCGCCACAACCGCGGGAAGTTGAAAAACTGGCTCTGCCCGTAGGTGCGGTGGTAGTGGTGGACGGGGACCTCCGCAAACCGGTACCCCGCGTCCTGTATCTTCTTCACCAGCTCCAGACAGATGGTGCCGCTGTCGGACTCCAGGTCGATGACCTCGAATATCGCACGGCGCATCAGGCGGAAGTCACAATCCACATCGCGGAGGCGGAAGCCAAAAGCCAGCCGGACCATGTGGTGGTACACCCGCCCGATGACAATGCGGTGGAAGGGGTCATTGCGGTGGATCTTCCAGCCATTCACAATATCGACATCGTCGTGCAGGGCCGGGAGGAGGAGCCGCAGTTCACGCGGGTCATACTGGGCATCGCCATCGGTGTAGAAGATGAGATCCTTGGTTGCATGGGCAAAACCCACCCGCAGCGCTCCCCCATAGCCCAGGGGCCGCCGATAGATGAGCACGCGCAGGCGGTCATACCGCTGGACGAGTTCTTCAAGCACGTCGACCGTATAGTCGGTGCTGCCGTTCTCGACCACGATGACTTCGTAATCGTCGGTTATCTCTTCCAGGGTCTTCACGGTCGCGGCGACCATGCTGCCGATGGTGCCGGCGTCGTTGAAGGCCGGGTAGAAGGCCGTGATACTGGGACGGTCTTTCATAGGCATCCCCTCAATGCTCTGACTGCTCTCGGGTCGGTCTGGTCATGACCCGGTCAGGGATTATAGCATAGCAATGGGGCATTGTAAACGGAGGCCACTATCATCACGGAATCGCGGCAAAGTCGTGCTATGATGAGAGAGGATAAGAGGATAAGAGGATAAGAGGATAGGATGTTCGATACCCTCTCTGGTGAGGAGCGAACCTGGAGACTGGGAGCATGTGCATGCAGGTATTAGGGCTGGACGTTGGCGGATCGGGTATCAAGGGGGCGCTGGTTGACACGCAGGCGGGCACGATGCTGACGGAGCGCCATCGGATTTCCACCCCGCACCCCGCGACCCCCGCGGCCGTGGTCGAAACCGCGGCCCAAATCGTGACCCACTTCGGGTGGGACGGCCCGGTGGGGTGCGGCTTTCCGGCGGTAGTGAAGGAGGGCATAGTCCGGACGGCCTCCAATATTGATGCGGAGTGGGTGGGACTCCCGGGACAACACATGTTTGCGGAAGCGACGGGGTGCCCGGTGTGGCTGCTCAACGATGCCGATGCAGCGGGGATGGCGGAGGTGGCTTTTGGGGCCGGGCAGGGGCAGCGCGGGTTGGTGCTGGTGATTACCCTGGGAACGGGGATCGGCACGGCGGTATTCAGCGACGGACACCTGCTCCCCAACACCGAACTGGGGCACATCGAACTGCATGGGAAGGACGCGGAAACCTATGCCTCGGACGGTGTGCGCAAAAAGAAGGACCTCAAATGGGATGAGTGGGCCGCCCGGCTGGATGAATACCTCCACGCCATCACGCGGTTGCTCTGGCCCGACCTGATTATTATCGGCGGGGGGGTGAGCAAAAAGCACGAGAAGTTCCTGCCCCTGTTGACCGTGAAGGCCCGCATCGTCCCGGCCATGCTGCGGAACGAAGCGGGGATCATCGGGGCGGCGCTGGTCGCCCGGCGGACCTTCGAGGCCGAGGCGAACGGTGGTTGAAATTTCTCCCCTCGTCTCGTATACTGTGGCAAACAAAGGTGGTCAAGATTGAGCCTGTTGAACAAGGGCGATATTGGGATACCGATAGTGACTAAGGAGGTCTGGTATGAAAAAACTGGTTCTGCTTCGACACGGTGAGAGTGTCTGGAATAAGGAAAACAAGTTTACGGGATGGACGGATGTTGACCTTTCTGAGCAGGGGGTAGCCGAGGCCAAACGGGCCGGTCGTCTGCTCCGGGAAGAAGGCTATACCTTCGACGTAGCCTTTACCTCCGTCCTGAAGCGAGCTATTCGGACCCTGTGGATTGCGCTGGATGAGATGGACCTGATGTGGATACCGGTGCATCGTTCGTGGAGGCTGAACGAGCGGCACTATGGGGCGTTGCAGGGGTTGAACAAGGCGGAGATGGCGGAGAAGTTCGGGGAGGAACAGGTGCTCATCTGGCGGCGCAGCTATGACACCCCCCCGCAAGCGCTGGAAAAGAGCGACCCGCGCTACCCCGGCCACGACCCGCGCTACCAGGGCCTTGACGAGCAAGACATCCCGTTGACCGAGTGCCTGAAGGATACGGTGGCGCGGTTTCTCCCCTCCTGGCACGAGACGATTGCACCGGCGATTGCCCAGGGGCAGCGCGTCATCATCGCGGCGCACGGCAACAGCTTGCGGGCGTTGGTGAAGTATCTCGATGATATTTCCGATGAGGCCATTGTCAAGCTGAACATTCCGACGGGGGTGCCTCTGGTCTACGAGCTTGATGACAACCTGAAGCCCATCAAGCACTTCTACCTGGGCGACCCGGAGGAACTCGAAAAGGCGATGCAAGCGGTGGCCAGCCAGGGGAAGGCAAAAGCCGGCGGGTAGCGCGGGGCCGCGGGTTGTGGGGGCGCGGCCTGGATGCGATGCCCAAAGAGAGGCAATGAGGGATAGGGGTGCAAATACTGTGCCCCTATCGGGATGACGGCTCCCTTCTGAAAAAACCAGGGGAACGGGAGCGGGCAGAACGTTGAATACTGTGGTACCGCAGCAAAGAAGAAAACAGGTAGATGCTCATGGCGCTTGATACCATCGTGAACGGTCACATCGAAAGAGACGTTGCAATACGAAACGGTAAGCCTCGTATTACAGGCACCCATATCACGGTTGCTGACGACTTTCTACGTATAGCCAGTCAACGCAGTGAGCATGCAGGGGTTGCCTATTGCCACAAGACCGCACGTTCAATCGGAGAAATTATCAAGGGTTTAATACTAATTATTTATGAGATCCTGGCCCCTGAAGATATGGCAGGGCATGTGGAGTACCTCTAGAAGTAGCCCCCACCCTACTCCTCCTCAGCGATGGGCGTACGTTCGGGCAGCAGCCTGCGGATAGTGTCTATCAGTTCATCTATGGCAAAGGGCTTGGAGAGATAGGCCGCGACTCCGCTGTGGGTGGCCTTGCGCTCAAGTTCTGGCGTGTCGTAGGCGGTGAAGAGAATCATCGGCGCGTCAACCCCCTGCTTCTTAAGCGATTCGATGAGTTGAAGGCCATTCATCCCCGGCAGGTTATAGTCCGTCAGGAGCAGGTCAAACGATTCTTTCTTCCAGAGTTCGAGCGCCTCGACCGCGCTCATCACATTGGTAAACCGGTAGGGCATTCGCAGGGCCGGCATCGTCAAACCGATGAGGCGACCAATGTGGATATCGTCCTCGACCACGAGCACGCGAACGGCCTGATCTGATTCTGTTTCCAGGTTCATAGGAAAGCCTCCCCCGCCGATTGCGCGAGCATCAGCAGCACTCAGAGTTGCCACCCCGGGAGCAATCAATCGCCAATACGGGTGAACCGGTCAACCGGTCCAACTATCCCCCGGATCTTCATGATACCATATGCGGCCCCTGATGCAAGCCTGCTACAAGTTTGCCTGACCCGCTCTGGTCCCCCGAGGGGATTGCGGGGGCCAGGATATAGAGAATCCTGAGCCTGGGGTCCGAGCAACTTGAGCCATTTGAGTGGTCTGTTGTTGACAGGAAAGCGGAGGGGCAGAGAGCAAGCGGCACTTTTTCCCAAAAAACTGAACAGGGAGAGGGCCGGGACGCTATTGCAAAGTGTCCCCATCTACGTTATACTTGCCACCATCTTGAAGGGTACGTTTGTGACTTTTTCTTACACAAACCCCCACTCTAGCATAGAGAGAATAGTTACACCACAGTTACATAACTCAACGGGAGCATCGATATGTCCCGAAGAAAGAGAGGTGAAAGCCGTGGCACAGAGGGCCATTCGTGAATGTGATGGCAAAAAAATGATTGCCCGCTGGATGAATACCCACCCCAGGGGTCCCTACACGCTGGACGACCGGTTTGTGCCGGTCACACCCTACATGTCGTTTGACCAGCAGTGTACGGCCTATCCCTGGCTCAAGGAAGAACGGCTGGTCATCAAACCGGACCAACTGATCAAGCGCCGCGGCAAGAGCGGCATGCTCCTGCTCGATGCCTCGTGGGAAGAGGGCCGCGACTGGGTAGGCGAACGGATGGGGCGAGAAATCGAAGTCGAAGGGGTGCAGGGCATCCTGGATCACTTCATCGTTGAGCCGTTCACCCCCCACAGCCCGGACGACGAGTACTACCTTGCGATTCGCTCGGTCCGCGAGGGCGATGAGATTCTCTTCTTCCACGAGGGAGGGATTCATGTGGGTGATGTGGACGCCCGAGCCGAGCGGTGGATGGTTCCCATTGGGCGTCTCCCGACAGCCGAGGAGATAACCAGCAAACTGCTGCTCCATGTGCCGGAGTACCGCCGCTTCATCGTGGCCGGTTTCATCGAGATGATGTTCAAGTTCTATGCCGAGCTGAACTATGCCTATCTCGAAATCAACCCCTTCGTGGTGGTAGCCGACCGGATTGTCCCGCTTGACCTCGCCGCACGGATTGACGACACCGCCGAGTTTGAAAGCGGGAGGATGTGGGGCGAAGTCGAGTTTCCGGCTCCCTTCGGGCGCGAACTCACCCCCGAAGAAAAGTACATCAAAGAACTGGACGCCCAGACCGGCGCGTCCCTCAAGCTCACCGTGCTCAACCCACGGGGGCGGGTCTGGACGATGGTCGCGGGGGGAGGCGCATCGGTCATCTACACCGATACCGTGTCGGACCTGGGGGCCGGCAGCGAACTGGCCAACTATGGGGAATATTCGGGCGACCCGAGCAAACAATTCACCTACGAATATGCGAAGACCATCCTGGACCTTATGACCCGCGAAAAAGACCCTCGCGGCAAGGTGCTCATCATCGGGGGGGGGATTGCCAACTTTACCAACGTCGCCGCCACCTTCAAGGGCATCGTGCGGGCCTTGAAAGAATATCAGACCCGGCTCCAGGAAAACGACGTCAAAATCTATGTCCGCCGTGGGGGGCCGAACTACCAGGAAGGGCTGCGCATTATGCGCGACCTCGGGCAAAACCTGGGGGTGCCCATCGAGGTCTTTGGCCCGGAAACCCATATCACCTCCATCGTCCCCATGGCACTTGAGGTAGGGAAATAACGGGAAGGAGAGCGAGTGATGACACAGAAGGAGACGCAGAGAGCGTGGTATACCCTGTTTGACCGCGACACACGGGCGGTGGTCTATGGTCAACAAATCGGGGCAGTGCAGCGAATGCTCGACTTTGACTATATCTGCGAGCGCCCGACTCCGTCGGTGGCGGCGATGGTCGTGCCCACCGCCAACGACAGTTTGCAGAAATTCTACTGGGGCACCTCGGAGGTGCTGTTGCCCGTGCGCCACAACCTGGGGGACGCGCTCGAAAAAGCCCCCGACGTGGACGTCCTGGTCAACTTTGCCTCGTTTCGCTCGGCCTACGCCGCTACCATGGAAGCCCTCCAGTATCCGCAAATCCGCACCATTGCCATCATTGCCGAGGGCATCCCCGAGCGCCGCACCCGGATGATTATTCAGGAGGCCCACCGGCGCGGCGTGACGATTATCGGCCCGGCGACGGTGGGCGGCATCAAGCCCGGCTGCTTCAAGATTGGCAACACCGGCGGGATGCTCGATAACATCATTGCCGCGAAGCTCTACCGACCAGGCAGCGTGGCGTTTGTCTCCAAGTCGGGCGGGCTGTCGAACGAACTGAACAACATCATCTCGCGCAACTCGGATGGCGTCTATGAAGGCATCGCCATCGGGGGCGACCGCTACCCCGGCACAACGTTCATTGACCATCTGCTGCGCTACGAGGCCGACCCCGAGGTCAAAATCCTGGTATTTCTGGGCGAGGTCGGTGGCGTGGACGAGTATGCAGTAGTCGGAGCGCTGCGCGAAGGCCGCTTCACCAAGCCGCTGATTGCCTGGTGCATCGGCACCTGCGCGAAAATCTTCCCCTCAGAGGTGCAGTTCGGGCACGCCGGGGCGCTGGCCGGCGGCGCGTCGGAAACCGCCGAAGCCAAGAACGAAGCACTGCGGGAGGCCGGGGCGATTGTCCCCACCAGCTTCGAGGAGTTTGGCCAGACCATCCAGCGCACCTACCGCGACCTGGTGGAGCAGGGCACTATCATCGAGAAGCCCGAACCCGAACCCCCCACCATTCCGATGGACTTCACCTGGGCGCAGCGCATGGGGTTGATACGCAAGTCGGCCAACTTCATCAACACCGTTTCCGACGACCGCGGCGAAGAACTGGTCTACGCGGGTATGCCCATCACCCAGGTCTTCCAGGAGCGCATTGGCATCGGCGGGGTTATCAGCCTGCTCTGGTTCACGCGCTTGCTGCCTGGCTATGCCCGCAAGCTCATCGAGATGGTCATTATGCTCACGGCAGACCGCGACCCCCAGGCGTCCGGGGCAATGAACACCATCATCACCGCACGGGCCGGGCGCGACCTGATATCGTCGCTGGTCTCGGGGATGCTCACGATTGGCCCGCGGGTTGGCGGAGCCATCGATGGGGCCGCGCAAATCTTTTCGTGGGCCTATGACACCGGCCTCAGTCCGCAGGCATTTGTTGATGAGATGCGCCAGCGGGGGCAGCTCATTATGGGTATCGGCCACTGCACCTACTCGGTCGAGAACCCGGACATCCGCGTGGCCATCATCCGAGACTTCGCAAAGACGCACTTCCCCAAAACCGACCTGCTGGACTATGCCCTCGAAGTCGAAAAGATCATGGTTCAGAAGAAGAGCAACCTGATTCTGAACGCCGACGGATGCATTGCCGTCGTTATGGTGGACCTGCTGCGGTCGAGCGGCGCATTCACCCGCGCCGAAGCCGACGAATATGTGCAGATGGGCTGTCTGAATGCGCTGTTTGTGCTCGGGCGCAGCACCGACTTCATTGGCCGGTTCATCGACCTGAAACGGCTCAAGAGCGT
>DAOTUF010000163.1:0-4879 GCA_034437495.1 Chloroflexaceae bacterium
CAAGCCTCCCTATCTGAACGAGGCACCCGTGACCGCCGCAAGGCGAGTGGGTTTGCTGGTTTTCCCGCCGTAAGGCGAAAAACCAGCCCAGGACGACATGGTGGAACGTTTGGAGAAAAGAAAGGAGGATGGCGGCGCTTCCTCCACCCGCTGAAGCAGGTGGTTTCCTGCGCCGCCATTTCTATGACTGCCATATGGTAACATTCCTCTCCCCCATGTATCTCTGGCTGCTGCTGCTGCTCCTGCCGCTGTGGGTGCTGACGCTGGCGGTTCCCCGCTCGCTCCCCGACTGGCGTTTCTGGGGGAGCCTCTCGCTCCGCAGCCTGAGTATCGTTGCGCTGGTGCTGGCGCTGGCGGGCATCCGCTTCAGGCAACCCACGAGTGACCTGGGCGTGGTCTTTCTCCTGGACGTGAGCGAGTCCATTGCGCTGTCGCAGCGGGCCCGCGCCGAAGCCTACGTTCAGCACGCGCTGTTGGAGCTTCCCCCCAATGACCGGGCGGGTCTGGTCGTCTTTGGGGAGGCCGCGGTGGTCGAACGCCTCCCCAACGACTCGCGCCTCCTGGGGACGATTACCACGCTGCCGAATGGCACCCGCACGAACATTCAGAAGGGTATTCAACTGGGGTTGGCGCTGCTGCCTGCCGAGATTCAGCGGCGGCTGGTGCTGCTGAGCGATGGAAGCGAAAACCATGGGGATGCCCGCGAAGCCGCACGACTGGCCGCGGCGCAGGGGGTTCCCATCGACGTGGTGGTGCTGAGCGGCAGCGCCGACGGTCTGGATGCCCAGGTCAGCGGTCTCGAACTCCCCTCTGCGGTGGGGGAGGGGCAGCAATTGCGGCTGGTGGTGCATATTGACAGCCGCAGTCCCCCCGACACGCCCGACGCCTTCCCCACTCCGGCCCGCCTGGTTGTTGAGCAGCGAATATCCCCTACGCTCTCTTCGCCCCCTGCTTCTGCTCCTCTTCCCGCTGGTGGGAGGCATCAGTTGGCGGCTCAGGACGTAGTGCTCACCGGCCACTCCCAGACCTTCGAGGTGTCCCTGCCCCCTCCCACCGAAGCATTCAACCGCTACGTGGTGCGCCTGGAAGTCGAGGGGGATGCTCGCCCGGAAAACAACGCAGCCGAGGCCTTTACCTTTGTCCAGGGAACGCCGCGGGTGCTGCTGGTGGAGGGCACGCCCGGCGCTGCCGAACCGCTTCAGCACGTCCTGACCGCGGCAGACCTGGTTGCCGAACGGGTCTCTCCGGACCGTCTGCCTGGCGGTCTCTCATCGCTGATAGCCTACGATGCCATCATCCTGGTGAACGTCCCGGAGCGGGCCGTGAGCGAACGCACCCGCGTTGACCTGCAAACCTACGTGCGCGACCTGGGACGCGGACTGGCCATGGTCGGCGGCCCCCAATCGTTTGGGGCCGGGGGGTGGCGTGACACCCCCGTCGAAGAGGCGCTGCCGGTCTTTATGGACCTGCGCACGGAGGTGCAGCGCCAGCCACCGGTCAGTATCGTGGTCATCATCGACGTGTCGGGCAGTATGGGAGCGGTGGAGCAGGGAGGGACGCACACCAAAATTGAACTGGCCGCCGAGGGAGCCATCCGCATTGCCGAGCGCCTCCGCGATGAAGACGAGATAGCCATCCTCCCCTTTGATACGACGGCTCATGACATCGTCGGACCGGTGCCCGGAACGCAGCGCGGTGAGGCCATTGACCGCGCCGCGACCATCGGGGCCGGGGGGGGGGGTATCAACATCCACGATGCCCTGCACCAGGCATCTGTCATCATTCGCAAGAGCCAGCATCCCATCCGCCACATCATCACCATCACCGATGGGAGCGACACGGTGCAGCAGGAGGGAGCGCACGAACTGGTTGACGAACTGCGAGCCGAGGGGGTCACGGTTTCGTCCATTGCCGTCGGGGATGGCAAAGATGTCCCCTTTATTGAAGAGATGGTGCAGCACGGGGAGGGGCGTTTCTTCCTGACCGAACGCGCCAGCGAGATACCGACGCTCATGACCAGCGAGGCCCAGGCGGTCATCCAGCCCTTGATTATCGAGGGCGAATGGATGCCGCTCCGCGGTGCTCCCCACCCCATCCTGCGCGAGATAGATATGGATAAAGCCCCTCCGCTCTCTGGCTATGTTGCAACCACGCCTAAAGCCAGCGGGCAGGTGCTCCTCCGCTCAGAACGAGACCATCCGCTGCTGGCCGTCTGGCCCTATGGCCTGGGACGAAGCGCTGCCTGGACCTCCGATATGCAGGGGAAGTGGGCAAGCGCGTGGATGGGGTGGCCCGGTTTCCAGCAGATGGCGACGCAGATGGTTGCCTGGCTCCTCCCCTCGCCGGAGATGGACCGCATGACGCTGGAAACACAGGCCGACGCGGGCTACCTGACCCTGCGAGCGCACGTCCGCACCAGGAGCGGCGCACCGTCCACCGGCCTCACGGTAAGGGGGCAGATGCTTGCTTCGGGCGGCAGGAGCATGGAGGTTGACCTGCGCGAGGTCGCCCCGGGGAGCTACCACCTGGCTGTGACCGATGCGCCGGCGGGGGTCTACCTGGTACATCTGATGGCCTCCGACGCTCAGGGACAACCGCAGGCCGGGGTTACGGGGGGAGCCATGGTCCCCTTCTCGGTCGAATACCGCAGCGGAAGCGACAACCCGGCGCTGCTGACGACGCTGGCAGAGATGACCGGCGGGCGGAACACGCCACCTCCTGCGGCGGTCTATGATGAGACGGAGCAGCAGGCCGGGTTGGTGCGCAGCTTCCACCTGCCGCTGCTGTGGCTGGCGCTGCTGGTGCTCCCGCTGGATGTGGCCATCCGGCGGATATTCGGACGCAACCGACCGTTTCGGCCACGCCCCGCACCACCGGGGAAACAGACAACTCGGGAAAAACCTGCCCGGACCAATCGGGCGAGCCGGCCCACCCGCAAGCAGCGAGAGCTGCCCCGTCCGTCAGCCCCTCCCCCGGACGACCCGCTGGAGCGACTCCGCGCTGCGCAGGAGCGGGCCCGTCGTCGGGCGCGGGGGGAGGAGGAGGAATGAGGAATAATGAGGAATAATGATAGAGCCAGCTTCGGAGGGTATCACGCTGTGGAGGAACGCTTTCGGATGCCCTGCGCGACCAGGGACCCCAGAACCAGCGCCCCTTGCAGCACCCCGCTGATGCTGCTGTCAATCTGAAGCTGGAGCGGGAGCCGCACGCTGCCAATGGTAAAGGCTGCGAAAAGGAACACGACCGGCAGCACCCACACCGGCCTGGACTGCGCCAGCAAGACCACCAGCAACCCCATCAGGCCGATACCGCTGGAGATGTTGGGGATGAGCGCATGGAAGACCGCCAGAACTTGCAGCGTCCCGGCTCCCCCTGCCAGAGCGCCACAGGCCACCAGTGTTTCGACCAGGCGGCGCGAGGAGGGTACCCCCAGTCGGCGGGCAGCGGCGGGGTTGGCCCCTACGGCCCGCACAGAAAGGCCCCAGTGGGTTCGGGCCAGCGCAAACCACACCAGCGCCAGCGCGAGCAGCGCCAGCACCGGCGCAGCAGGAGCCACGCGCAGCCCTTCTAGCGTGGGCAACCACAGGTCGGCGGGGAGCCGCTCCGTCCCCGACATCGAGGCAATGCCTGGTCGCTTCCACGGGCCAAGCACCAGGTAGAGCGCTACGCCGGTCGCCAGAAAGTTCATCCCCAGTCCGGCGAAAATCTCACTGACCCGACCGTAGAGCTTGAGCAGGGCTATCATCAGCCCCCACGCTCCCCCCCCGAGCATCCCCGCAGCAAATGCCAATCCCCACAGCAGCGGAGGGGGCAGCTCGGGTACCATCCGGAGCGGTATCATAGCCGCCACTGCGCCAATCGTGACCTGCCCCTCGATGCCCAGGTTGTACAACCCGATGGCAAAGGTGAGGGTCAGACCGGCGGAGCAGAGCAGCAGCGGAGCAGCCAGCATGACCATATCCGCCAGTTTGACCGGGCTGCTGAAGGCATCGAACAGGATGAGGCGATAGGCAGCCAGGGGAGAAGCCCCGGCGACGAGCAGCACGAGGTGGGTGAAGGCCAGCGCTCCGACCAGCACCAGCAGCCAGCGCCCGGCGGCAAGCATCTGCCGACGCGGTGGGATGGGCGGAAGCCAGCGACGGTTGTCAAGCAAACCCCACCCCCCCGATGAGCGCGGCCAGGTGGCCGGTGCTGAGGGTGGTGCGGGGGTGGGGAGACGAAACGCGCCCCCCGAAAAAGACCAGCACGGTGTCACTGTAGGTCAGCAGTTCGTCAAGGTCGGCCGAGGCAAAGATCAGCGCGGTTCCCTGGTCTCGCCGTTCTAGCATCTTCTGCCACACGAAGCGGGCCGAGGGGATATCCAGACCGCGGGTCGGGTGTTCGAGCAGCAGTCCCGTGCAGCGTGGAGGGAGCAAGGCCAGCATAGCCCGCTGCTGGTTGCCGCCGGAGAGCGCCGACATGGGGGTGGTGGGCGTGGCCTTGATGGAGTATTCGGCTATGGCGGACTCTGCCCTGCGACGGGCGTGGTGGGGGGAGGGCAGCAGCAGGGCAGCAGCTTCCTCCAGGGCGATGTGGTCGGTCAGGGAGAAAGACCCGATGAGACCGTCGGTCAGGCGGTCGGCAGGGAGGAGGTGGACCCCCCGCTGCTGGAACGCTGCCACCGACGCACCGGTCAGGTCGTGACCTTGCAGCCACACCTGCCCCGCCTCCGGGCGGAGAAACCCCGCCAGCACCCGCAGCAGCACCCGCTGCCCACTCCCTGCAATCCCCGCCAACCCCACGATGGTGCCCGGCTGGACCTCCAGCGTGAGGCGGCGCAGGGTCAACGTTCCCTCGCTGGCTGTCACCTGCTCCAGTTGCCAGGTTGGGGGGGGCGGGG
>DAOTUF010000164.1:0-5756 GCA_034437495.1 Chloroflexaceae bacterium
AGCCCTGGGAGGAAGCGCCCCGCTTCAGCGGCTTCAGCCCATTGCCGAAGCCATACGTCTGGTTTTTCGTCTTACGACAGGAAAACCAGCAAACCCACTCGCCTTGCGGCGGTCAGGTGTGCCTCGTTCAGATAGGGCGGCTTGTCGTGCTGGCCGCACGAGCAGAGACCGTCTGCCTGTTTAACGACCAGCGAGAGGGCCTGGAGCTGGCAACACACCCCAGGGTCTCGTGACCTCCCTATCGGCTGCCCTTGCGGGCGAACTGGTCAACGTCGGCTTGCGGGCTTCCCCGCAAGCCCAGGCCCTTCAGGCTTGGGTCGTTGACAGGGTGGGGTCCTTCTCAACCTCAACAACCTCAACAACCAGTATTTACGGCTTCTCAGGCATTCGGTTCACCGGTCCAGTGTACGGGAAAAGCGCAAGATGCGCAACCCCCATGGGGTTGCTCGGGCGGGGGGCAGAAGAAAATACTGACCGCAGTTCCAACGTCTGGGGAGCTTGACAGAGCATTGAAACTGCGGACGGAGAAGGTACGTATGCGTTCGTCTATCTCGTGAACTGGTGAACTATCTGAGTCATTGCGTTAGCGTATTGAGATGGGAGGGATCGGCCCCACCGGTTCGGTCCCTTTCGTCTGATTTCAGGGAATGGAGGGTTTGAAGGCCCGCTCCGTGAGTTGACGTACCACGCTTTTGCCTTTGAGTTGAAGGTATTCAATCGTTCGGGATACCCCCCATTGCACCCCCTCGGCGCGGGTCTGCCGCGTCAGGATGGCCTGACGCAAATCTTCGGCGGTGGAGCCGGGGAAGAGGGTGTAGCCCAGACCGATAGTCGAAAGGTGGTGCGAGTCGCTGCCGCCGCAGTGGGCCAGGTTGAGCGCCTGACAGACCGAGCGGGCCGTAGCGTTGTTGCTTGGCAACCGCAGGCTGGCATTGAAGCACTCCAGACCATCCAGCGGCCACTCGCTCATCGGCCCCTGACTGCGGGTTCGCAGCCCCTTCCATCCCATCGAGGGAACAAGCAGACCGTAGGGGTGGGCGGCCACACACAGGCCCCCCTGCGCATGTACGGCTGCGATGGTTTCGGCAGCGGGACGCCCCGGCGGGACGAAGTGTTCGAGAAAGAGCGCCAGCAGGTGCCCTTCCCGTGTGGAGACTTCCTCCCCTACCACCACCTCCAGTCCGTAGCCTCTCGCAAGGCGACGGGCCTCCAATGCGCCATCAATGGCGTTGTGGTCGGTGATGGCAACAACCCGCAGGTCGGTGTGGTTCGCCGCATAGTCCAGCACCTCTTCGACGCTGGCGAGGGCATCGCTGCTGTAGTGGGTGTGGATATGCACATCTGCTTTGCTCCAGAGAGTCACCACCGTTGTTCTCCTCCTATCATCATCACCCCGATGAATTGGTTGCTCGGGAGGTGTCATCGGGTCTCGTTATGGTTCCAGGTATCCCAGGTATCGGACATGAGCATACGGCCCGTATGTTGTGAATGTCCGCTATCCGGGTTAACTAGCAGCGAAAGTTTGGCAAAGAATTGGCGAATATTTCGTTAAGGGATGCTCAACGGTGCTCCGATGTCCTCCCATGTCATGAGGTTCTCGCGATTTCCTGCAGGGCAAAGATGTGATACACTACCCACAGACTCAACGAATCGTGTCATACCCCGCACTGACTGAAGTCAGGCGGCTTGCACGCTCCGTCGGGCAGGCCGAGGTATGACCAGACCTGACCTTTCGAGGCTCCGTTCAGCCGGTCACGATACCCTGGGGTGCGCGAGCCAGCCCCAGGCGCTATCGGGCACGATGAAACAGGACGATGCGAGTAAGCCCGTGTCGTGTCCGTAACAAGCCGGTTGACCATGGTCAAGGCTCACGTGACCGCCGCAAGGCAAGTGGGTTTGCTGGTTTTCCCGCAGTAAGGCGAAAAACCAGCCCAGGACGACGTTGTGGAATGGTTGGAGTAAAAGAAAAGAGGAGCGCGGTTTCCTCCACTGCCACTGAAGTGGCGTGGCTTCCACCGCGCAAGATTCGATGAATGAAAGAAATGACCTGTACGATGTGATAGTGGTGGGGGCTGGCCATGCCGGGTGCGAAGCGGCGCATGCCGCGGCTCGCCTGGGATGCCGCACCCTCCTGGGTACCACCGACCTGGACAAACTGGCGCAGATGTCGTGCAACCCCAGTATCGGGGGGCCGGCCAAGAGCCACCTGGTGCGCGAGATTGACGCGCTCGGGGGGGTGATGGCTCGCGTCACGGACCGCAGTTTCATCCAGATACGCATGCTGAACGAGAGCAAAGGCCCGGCGGTGCAGGCGATGCGGGCGCAGGCGGACAAGCGGCTCTATGCCCGTCTGATGAAGGAAACGCTGGAGGCAACCCCCCATCTCCACCTCCGCCAGGCCATGATAGAACGGATTGTTCCCTTCTGGCGGGGAAAGCCGGGCGAGGGTGCGGGGTCATCTTCGCCCCTGTTCGAGCCAGTGCGCTCCCTCATCACGCCCGACACGCAGCTTTTTGCTGTCGTGACCACCCTCCAGCGGGTGTACTATGCCCGGGCGCTGGTGCTGACCACGGGGACCTTCCTGCGGGGCCGCCTGATTACGGGTCAGACGGTCTGGAAGGGTGGGCGCATTGGGGAGCCACCGTCTGAAGAACTGGCCGAAGACCTGGCATCGTTGGGGTTTCCGCTGGTGCGCCTCAAGACGGGCACTCCGCCCCGCATTGATGCAGCGACGATTGACTTTACCCAGACAGAACCGCAGTATGGCAGCCGCACTCCGCTCTATTTTGGGCACTACTACCAGGCATGGCAGGAGCGGCGGGAGGTTGACCCTCCCCCCATCTTTCCCTGCTCCACCCCGCCCGCCCCGGTCTATCCTCACCCCATGCGTGATAGCTGGCGGGGCCAGCTTCCGTGCTATCTCATCTTCACCACCCCCCGTTTTCACGAACTGATACGGGCGAACCTCGACCGGGCCCCCCTTTTCAGCGGCATCATCGAAGGGGTCGGGCCGCGCTACTGCCCGAGCATCGAAGACAAAATTGTCCGCTTTGCCGACAAAGAGCGTCACAACCTCTTTCTGGAGCCGGAGGGGTGGAGCACGCACGAAGTCTATGTGCAGGGGTGCAACACGTCGCTGCCAGAGGATGTGCAGTGGGAGATGCTGCGGGCTATCCCCGCGCTGCGCCACGTTGAACTGATGCGGATTGGCTATGCTATCGAGTATGACGCTGTTGCCACGGGCGAAATCAACGCCGATATGAGCGCCCGTCGGCTGGCCGGTCTCTACCTGGCCGGGCAAATCAACCGCACCACGGGGTATGAGGAGGCGGCGGCGCAGGGCATTATGGCGGGTATCAACGCGGGGCGCTTTGTGCGCGGACAGCCTCCGGTGCTCCTGCGGCGCGACGAAGCCTACCTCGGGGTGCTGCTCGATGACCTGGTGACGAAGGAGATCCACGAACCCTACCGTATGTTTACCAGCCGCGCCGAATACCGCCTCCTGATGCGGTGTGACAATGCGGACGTGCGGCTCACCCCGCTGGCCTTTCGGCTCGGGCTGGTCGATGCGGAGCGGGCTGCGGTGGTCGAGGAGAAGCGGGCCAGGAGCGAAGAACTCAGCGACCGTCTGGCCGGGTGGCGGGTGTTCCCCAATGCTGCGACCAACGCGCTCCTGTCGGGGGCAGGGCTGGCTCCCCTCTCCAACGACACGACTGCGGAAGTGCTGCTGCGCCGCCCGGATGTGACCTATCGTCAGGTTCAGGCGGCGCTCGGGCTGCCCGACGCCCCGGACGACGTGGTGGAACAAGTCGAACTGCACGCCTGCTATGGGAGCTACATCGAGCGCCAGCAGCACGAGGCCGACCGCCTGCGACGGATGGAGAGCCGCCGTATCCCCCCCGACCTGGACTATGAGATGGTCAAGGGGCTGCGGGCCGAGGCTCGCCACTGGCTCAAGCACTTCCGCCCGGCCACGCTCGGGCAGGCGTCGCGCCTCGCCGGGGTCAACCCGGCGGATGTGGCGATTTTGCTGGTGGCGCTGGAGCGGCGGGGGGACGACGCGGGGGATGGGGTGCGCGGAGGGGATGAGGGGGACTCCGCGGGAAGGGTCTCGCCGCCTGGGTGAAGGCGACCAGGCGGTGCTTTAATACTATATTAGAAAGATAAAACAAAAAAAACACCGTTTTTCCGTTATACTACATGGTGAGGACTGGACGAACAGGGGCGGTCTGGTCCATATCATTTCATTCGGTAGCAAAACCCGCAGTTTTTCATACAGGAGGGGAACGACCATGAACCTGACTGGTCGAACACTGGGCAAGTATCACTTGTTGGAACGCCTGGGGCAAGGTGGAATGGCTCAGGTCTACAAAGCCGTCCAACCAACCATTGACCGGATGGTGGCCGTCAAAATCCTGCACAGCCATCTTGCCCAGTCTGATGATTTGCTGGAACGCTTCAAGCGCGAAGCCCGCGCCCTCGGTCAGTTGCAGCACCCCCATATCGTGCAGGTGATTGACTTCGATGCTCAGGACGACCTCTACTTTATGGTGGTTGACTTTGTGCCGGGCAAAACCCTGCGGGGCTACCTGGACGAACGAAAGAAACTCCTGTGCGGGGAGGCGCTCCTCATTGCGGAGCAGATGGCCGACGCACTGGCCTATGCCCATCGCCGCGGCACCATCCACCGCGACGTCAAGCCGGGCAACGTCATCTTCAAAGAACAGGAACAGGGTATCCATATAGTCCTGACGGATTTCGGCGTCGGACGCCTCCTGAACGACGCCACTATGACCATGACCGGCTCGATTATCGGGACCCCGGCCTATATGAGTCCGGAGGCGGTGCTTGGTCAGCGGGTGGACGGTCGCACCGATATCTACAGCCTGGGGGTAACGCTCTACGAGATGGTGACGGGTCGTGTGCCCTATACGGGGGACACCCCTATGTCCGTCATTATGAAGCAGGTGCATGAGCCGCTCCCCTCGCCGCGGTCGCTGAAACCTGACCTCCCCTCGCCCGTGGTGCATCTCCTTGAAACCGCCCTCGCCAAAGAGGTCCAGCAGCGATATCAGACCGCAGACGAGTTTCTGGCAGCAATTCGGGAAACCCAGACAGACCTGGGCGGAAGCTACCCGACTATCACCCTGGATGAACCCCCCCCCTTCACGTCGGAGACGCGGGCCGTGGCAGAGCCGCAGCCGGAGGCAAGAGTCGCTCCCGGGGCCGGGATGCAGACGACCTCCTTTTCGCCTCCTGACCCTCCCTCTTCTCCCCCTCCTGCTCCGTCCTCTCATGGGGAGACTGCGACAGAACGTCGTCGCCCCTGGCTCATCGGCGCGGCCCTCGCGCTCGTGCTGGTGGTGCTGGCGGTGGTGGGGGTGTGGGTGTTTCGGGAACCCTCCGAAGATGCCCAGGTCGCTCCGTCTGACCGCACCGCCACGGCAGAGGCGGCTTCAGGCTCGGCCCCAACAGGTTCGCCAGCGACGACCCCCTCTCCGTCTCTGGCGTCGTCTCCCTCTCCTTCCGCATTTGCCACCACCACAGCTCCCGCAACGGCAACGGGAGAGGGAGAGGGAGACGAACTCTTTCCCACCATCCCCCCCGTGCCCGAACCCTCGCCGGCCCCACAGCCTGCCGCATCGCTTCCGCTCATCGAGCCAGGACGAGTGGGACAGCTCCGGTTTGCCCCGGGCGATACCTCGCTCCTGGGGAACTTCCTGATATGGGTAGGCCGTGCGGTCCAACCTCCCGCC
>DAOTUF010000165.1:0-7185 GCA_034437495.1 Chloroflexaceae bacterium
AGCGTTCAGTTTCCAGTTTCGCCGCGCAGCCGCCGGAGTTCGGCTTCCTGTTCCCGCAACCGCCGTTCCACTTTGGCGCGGGCTTCGGCTTCGGCCTCGGCGCGGGCTTCGGCTTTGGCGCGGGCTTCGGCCTCGGCGCGGGCTTCGGCCTCGGCACGTCGGGCTTCGGCCTCGGCACGTCGGGCTTCGGCGACCACCTGCTCATAATCTTGCAGGGCATTGCCCGCCATGTCATACCACGAAATGCCCAGGTTCCGCTGCGGGTCGGGGCCGATGAACAAGCCCACCGGCTCGACCCACAGCCACCCCCGCTCATCCGGCGGCACCGGCTGATACGCCTGCTGCTGGGTATCCAACCGCGAGAGCAGCAGGGGAGGCGTACCCTGCTCCGGCTTCCATTCGGCAATGTCTACAATCAGGTACCACGGCACCCCCACCTGAGCATACTGCCAATACTTGGTGCGCTCGTGTCGTTTTTCGTTGTCCAGGTCCACAGCCCGGGTGCTCGGTGAGGTTACTTCAATGAGCAGCAGTGGTTCGCCCCCCGACCTCTTCACATCGAACACTCCATAGGGGTAGCGGGTGTGGACCCAGTGAAACACCGAGATGTCCGGGCAGTGGTTGCGCATTCCCGCGATGCCCCAGCGCAGGGGGACATCGTTCAGCACGGCGATGGTGGGGTCGTGGCCCAGGTAGGCCCGCAGGACGATGTATAGATAGAAACAAAAGAGCGTATGCGTGTCGTTCTGGCTCACGTAGTCCTCAAGTTGGGGATACAGCACGTCTTCGAGCGTCAGGGGGACCTGCTCCCATTCCTCCTCTCCGTTCTCCTGACGCATGACATAGCGGAAACCATAGAAGAAGGGGTCGTCGGGAGGAGGGAAGATGTCCTCTTCCTCGTGGTCGTCCTGGTTGTCCTGGTCGTCCTGACCGTCCTGGTTGCCCAGATTGTCCAGGACATCCCACCCATCTCTGAGCAGCGGCGGCCCGTAGGGGTGGTCGGTGTTCCCCTGCTGTTCCCAGGGAAGGGAGAGGGAGGCGGGATGGGGTGGTCGGTTCATATCACACCTGCTTTCTGGTTGGTGAGAAGCCAGGACAAAAACGAACATCTTTCTGTACCGCTATTATACCACGCCCGTCTTCCGTCTGGCATCATGTGCTACAATACGAAACGGTGCGTACCATTCGCCATATCCATACATCTCGTCTTGCCATTTCCGGGCCCTGATATCCAGATGCTTCGTATCGCCTACTGCTCACCCGTCAACCCGGCCCCGTCGGGTATTTCGGACTATAGCGAGGAACTGCTTCCCTATCTGGGGCAGTACAGCGAGATAACGCTGTATGTCGAAGATGGGTTGCGTCCCACCAACCCCGCCCTTGCCCGCCACCTGGAGGTCCAGCCCCTCCGTCGGCTGGAGCGGGCGCACCGTCGCAAGCCCTACGATGCCATCCTCTACCACATGGGCAACAGCCCGGCCCACGCGCCCATCTGGGAGGTCGCACAGCGGGTGCCGGGGGTGGTGGTGCTGCACGAGTTTGTGCTGCACCATTTCATGCTCTGGTATGCGGCAAACGTACGCAAGGGAGTTCACCACTACGTCCAGGATATGGGCGAGCGATATGGCGAGCCGGGAACCCACATGGCGCAACTGATGATTCGGGGTATCTTCACCGATGCGGCCTTTGACTTTCCTTGCTGCGAACCGGTCATTGCCGCGGCCTCCGGCCTCATCTCCCACAACCGCTACACGAGCGAACAGGTCGCTGCCCTGCGCCCCTCCCTCCCCCGCGCCATTGTTCCGATGGGGGTGCCCCTCCCGTCTCTCATCGGGCGCGAAGAAGCCAGAAACCACCTGGGGCTGCCGTCCGACGCCCTTATCCTTGCCAGCTTCGGCCATATCAATGCGTACAAACGGCTGGAGGCGGTGTTTCGGGCACTGGCGCACCTGCGCCTTGAATACCCGCCCCTGTGCTATCTCCTGGTGGGCAGTGTCTCACCCAACTACGATGTTGCGGGGCTGATTCAGCGCATGGGGTTGCAGGATACGGTCACAGTAACGGGCTATGTCCCCCGCCGGGCGTTCGAGCAGTACGTTGCTGCCGCCGATATCTGCCTGAACCTGCGCCACCCCACAGCCGGAGAGACCAGCGCCAGTCTGCTGCGGTTGTTCGGAGCCGGTCGGCCCACCCTGGTGAGCGCGACCGGTTCGTTTGCCGAACTTCCGCCCGGGGTCGCGGCCCAGGTGGATGTTGGGCGGGAGGAGCGGGACCTTCTGGTGGCCTACTGCCGGCTGCTGGCGAACCGTCCGGAGGTGGCGGCTGCCCTTGGAGCCAGCGCCCGCACCTATGTTGCCCACCATCACCGCCTCGACCAGGCGGCTCGCGGCTATTTCCAGTTTCTCGCCCACCTCTATCACTGGGGTGAGGTGGGGCCGCACCGCCCCGAGCCGCTGTGGGAAGTGTCACCCCCACCCCGGAAGCCTCCTGCCCGTCCATCGCAACCATTCTCTGCCCCTGCCCCCGACCCGGCCCCCCCGGAGCTTTCGTCGGTGGTCGCTTCTACGGCGCGGGCCCTGGCCGATATCGGGGTGACTGAGCGGGATGAAGCGACCCTGCGCATGGTTGCCGAGCGGATACACGAGATTATGCCCGGGGGGAGAGATGAGGGGTGAAGAATGAGGAGTGAGGTATCACTATCACAGTCATAAGCCATCAGTCAAACATGGAGGAGGAAAGATGAACCAGCAGCCTGCCCCACCACCGACCAGCGACCCCAACCACCAGCCTGAACCTGACGCCACGCACGAGATGCGTTTGCTGCGAGCGTTCTTCTGGAACAGCGGGGAAGGTCGCCTGCGCTGTTTCTGGCGGTTGGCACTCCAGGTCATCCTGTTCATGGTGCTGGCCACCACGCTTCTTCTCGGGGTCATCATCGCCGTGCCGTCCGCGAGAGACCCCGCCTTCTGGCTCGATACGGGCAGTGGGCAGTTTCTCGTTCAAATCGCCATCGTTATCATTGCGACCATCGGCAGCATGGGGGTGGCGGCGTGGTTCATAGACCAGCGGCGTTTTGTCGACTTCGGGTTCCACCTGACCAGCGCGTGGTGGCTCGACGTAGGCTTTGGCCTGGCCCTGGGTGCGGTGCTGATGACCGGTCTCTTCCTGGTCGAGTGGGCAGCCGGGTGGGTCACGGTCACGGCGGTGCTGCAAGCTCCCGCGCCCGGCCCGCCCTTCGTTCTGGCCATCCTCATTCCCCTGGGGGTCTTTGTGGGGGTGGGCATCTACGAGGAGATGCTGTTTCGTGGCTATATACTGCGCAACCTGGCCGAGGGGTTCAACACCCGCGCCATTGGTGCTCGCCTGGCGGTGGTGCTGGCCTGGGTGCTCTCCTCGGCGGTCTTTGGCGTGGGACACCTCGCCAACCCCAACGCCACACTGCTCAGCACGGTCTCCATATCCCTGGCGGGGCTGTTTCTGGGACTGGGCTATGTGCTGACGGGCGAACTCGCCATCCCCATCGGCTTGCACATCACCTGGAACTTTTTTCAGGGCAATGTGTTCGGGTTTGCCGTCAGCGGGCAAACGATTTCAGAGGCAACGGTTGTAGCGGTGGAAACCACGGGACCGGAGCTGTGGACGGGGGGAGGGTTCGGGCCGGAGGCAGGGTTGATGGGGATGATTGCGATGGGGGTGGGAAGTCTGCTCACGGTGCTCTGGGTGCGTTCCCGCTACCAGCGCGTGGCCCTGTGCGATTCCCTGGCGCAGTTTCGCCCCCGCGGTCAGTGAGTGAGCATAATGCCTACGCAGCAGGGCGAAGGGGTTGCTCCTCTGGACAGGGGGGACCCGAAGATGCTATCATGGACATGCTCCACTCTATTATCATCTGGAGGTGTGCCAATGACTGAGAGAACCCCGACCCTTGAGATTGAGGAAAGCATTCCCACCATCAGGATCACTATCAATGGCGAGACGGAGCCACCCTTTCACTATGGCTGGCGCTACGTGTGTCGTGTGACGAATGGGAGAGAGGAATGGGAGCAGGTGCCGCTCACCGAAGAGGATGTGCTGCACCCTCAGATGGATGATTATATCGTGCAAAGCCATATGCATCAGTGCATCTGCCACTACCTGTACACTGTGCTGCGGTCACGCATGAAGCACATCCCCGGCGGGTTGGTGCTCCACGATGTGGGGGTGGAGTGGGGGGTGCCGGGGATCAGGCACCACGCGCCGGACCTGGCAGTGTTTGCAGGGGTGTGGGAACCACCCTGGCGCGGGAAATTTGACCTGAAGGCCAGTGGTGGGCGTGTGCTGCTGGCTATCGAGGTGACTTCGCCCTCCACGCGCCACCTGGATGTCGCATCGCCTCTCCCTGAAGCCCGTACCCGGTTTCGGCACTATGCCCAGGTGGGCATCCCGCTCTATATCCTGGTAGACGAGGCGCGGCGAGCGAGTACGGCGGTTCCCCCACCCATCTTCGGGTATGAGTTGACGGAGGATGGCTACCAACCACTGCTGCTGGATGAGCAGGGACGGTTGTGGGTCCCGCCGGTGGGGATGTGGTTGGGGCCAAGTGGGGGGGATGTGGTGTGGTTCGATGCGGACGGGCGGAGAATCTGGGATTATGACGAGGAGCAGGAAGCCCGCCGGTCCGAACAGCAGGCCCGTCTCGCAGCAGAGGCGCGGGCACAGGAGTTGGAACGCAAGCTCCGACAGATGCAAGGGAAACCTGGCGCTGAGGGGTGAGGGGGACGGGTGGGAAGCCCCGTACCACAAGGGTTCCAGCCACCCCCCCAAAAAAAACCAACCTCCCGACGGTCCGAAACCGCGCGGGAGGCTGTTCCCCTCCGTCTGAAAACCTGAGTGTACCCTAGTCGGGAATCATCCAGTCCGGCAGGGCTTCTTCTTCCTCGGTGGTCGGTTCTTCGGTTGGCTCTTCGGCCTCTTCCGTTTCCCCTTCCTCCTCGGTCTCCCCGTCCTCCTCACCCTCTTCGTCGGTCATCGGGGTGGGCAGGGGGGCTTCTTCTTCGGTTTCTTCGGCCTCTTCCGCCTCTTCCGCCTCCCCGTCCTCCTCACCCTCTTCGTCGGTCATCGGGGTGGGCAGGGGGGCTTCCTCTTCGGTTTCTTCGGCCTCTTCCGCTTCCCCATCCTCCTCGGCCTCCCCTTCTTCCTCACCCTCTTCGTCGGTCATCGGAGTAGGCAGGGGGGCTTCCTCTTCGGTTTCTTCGGCCTCTTCCGCCTCTTCCGCCTCCTCATCCCCATCGGTCATTGGCGTGGGGGGCATGGGGGCTTCTTCTTCGGTTTCCCCTTCTTCTTCAACCATGGGGGTCGCCTCTGCCTCCGGCGGAACGACCGTCTCCTCTTCCTCCATCACCGGCGGGGTTGTGGGAGCCGGCAGCGGCGTGGGAGACACCACGATGGGTGGGGTGGCCACCGGCGCAACAGGCTCGACCGTCTCGCCCAACAAGGACTGCACCGTCTGCTCAAGCTCAAGCGCCGCAACCGCTGTCTGCTGCGACATCACCGTGTCGCTCACGCGGGCCAGTTCGGCCACGCTCTGGCCGGTCAGGGGGTTGCGAGCCGCGCTCCCAAACCCGGGCAGGACCTCGATTTGCCCGAGTATCAGGCGCAGTCCACCCCAGTCCTCTCGCTCAATCGCATCATTGGCGAGGTCCCAGAGCTGCTTCCCTTGCTGAGCAACGTTGGCGAGCCGCTGCGCTTCCTTCTGCACCTCCTCCGAAACGCCCTCCGCAGCCTGCACCGCTTCATACTGGGCCATCGCTTCATCCACGTCCCCCTCGCGCTGGAGGTACTGGGCGTAGGTGACTCGGGCCTCTGCCAGCAGTTCGGAAACCTCCCCAACCCGCTCGCCGTAGTCTTCAGGCGGGTAGGCTTCCAGGTCGGGCAGCGGTCCCACCGTGTCCACAATCTCGCTCAGGGCTTCGACCGCGGTAGCCCAATCCTCTTCCATACTGGCTGTGTCATACCGTATCCAGTCCTGGATAACCCCCAGGGCAGCGAGGGTTTCGGCATCTTCTTCCGTTGCGGGCGTTTGCATCTCCTCGGCGACCGCCTGGGCCCGCGTATGCTCACCTTCTTCCGTAAGCTCCTGAATGTACAGCAAGCGTTTCTGATAGAGCATCTGGTCTACTGACCCCTGGGGGCAGGTGCCAATCCCAACGGCGTTCAAACTCTCCAGTACGCTAATCTGCTGCCCGAGGTCATCGCCTGCCGCCTCGATTTCGGTGCAGCGCTGTGCTGCCAGCGCCTCTTCCATCCCCTCCTGAGCCGCCTCTTGCTCCGGGGCGAGGTCCAGCGCGTTCTCATAGCTCACGATGGCCCGATGGGTCTGGGGGGGGGACTGTTCGAGATAGGCGTCACCAAGCTGAACATAGCGCTCGGCAACTTCCTGCGAAACCCGAGCACCGGTGTTTTCATGCAAAATCTCACGGAGGCGGTATTCAACGGCCTGGAAATTGGCCGGTGAAGGTTCCTGCAAGCGAGCATCCACCTCTTCCAGAGTAGCCGTATAGCCACCCGACCGATTCAATATCACCACCAACGCTATCAGCAGAATGAGGATACCCAACGCCGCGCCAGCGATCACTGGCATATTCATGTTGTCCTTACCGAAGAAACTTTTCATATTGGAGCCTTTCTCTGGTTTCGTATCTACAGCCTCAACCCGTGACGAAGGTGGGGAGGAAACGGGTGGGGGAGAGATGGGAGGAGCAGAGGGAGCAGACCGCACCACCGGACCGGTCGGAGCGACGGCCCGGGCTGCGTCGGGGGTCTCTGCCACTGCCGAAGGAGCAGCAGAGACAGCCATTCGCTCACTGGCAACCAGTCCATCATCATCCGAAATATCCTGCACCTGGTTTTCGGGAATATGTACGAATGGCTGACGCTGGTTGGCCATCGAACGATTCATGAAGGAGTAGCGCATCGCGACGTCGCTCCCGCGAACCAGGGCCGCAACGTGAACCATCTCCCTGACTTTGTAGGCCGGGTCTGCAAAGGCCTCGTGCGCCCGGTTCACATCTTCTGGTTGAAACGCTGGCTCTCCCGTTTGCTGCCCATGCCAGGTCCCGATGTACCCCACATTGGGGTAGGTGCTCTGAGCAGTGCGCAATTGCTGATGAACATACTCAACATCAACCGTCCCACTGTGAACGGTCGCCC
>DAOTUF010000166.1:0-2744 GCA_034437495.1 Chloroflexaceae bacterium
GTATATTCTGGAGTTGCTGCATTTGTCGCCGTCCTGTTATGACCTCACCCGCACGTTCGCTGGGGCGGCGGTGGGGGGGGGAGGATACTGTAAAATGGTAAACCTCTCCGGGACTAGCGAAAGGTGAGCATAACGAGTACTCCTGCTCACTTTCGGGTAGATTTTGCTCATCTAGCTATACCTCCATACCTTCAGAGCTGCATCATTCAGAAAGGTCCTGAAGACTCAGCAGCAGCGATTCCATATCCATGGCTCTGGCCTGAACTTCGATGATCTCCCGGCTCATCCCCTGCGCCACCATCTTCTTCTGCCAGAGTTCCTGCAAGAGCCTTGTCACGGTGCCCTCATCATTCCACCCGTCCATTCCCACTTCAAAGAGCCGTTCCAGAAGCGGCGAATCCACCCCATCGCCCCCCTTCAGCAGTTGCACCTCCTGCTGCGCCGCATCATACACCAGGCGCATGGCTTGCTGGAGGTGCTTATTCTGAGGCGCGAACGCCACCGCCGGTGTCCCTGCCGTGACCACCCCGGTAGACCACTGCGCCTGCTGGTCGGGATACTTCGCCCCAATCTTCTCGACCCAGTAGTCCAGCGCCAGCGCCATCTTCTCCTGCTCATCCTCCGAATCTCCCACCACCTTTGCCAGACCGTCGCCTTCATATGGCGTTGCTACCTGGAGCATCACCGGCTGCCCGGACTTCACCAGATACCCCCGCCCTACGGGAAGCTCCTTCCCGCGTACCCCCGCCGGTGTCCGAAGCACCTTCAGCGCCTGCACCGCCTGTTCCGTCCGCAGCCCGATGCCATAGTTGGAAGATTGAACGCGCCGCTTCAAATCGCTGGCTCCCCCATCTAGCACCCCGCTGATAATCATATGCAGCCCATCCCGACCGTGCTTCCGCACCAACCCCGCCAGTTCGCGGGGCAGGTTGAGCAGTTCGCGGGGCAGGTTGCGATTACTCTCTACCTCCTCGCTGAAATCATCGAAGTTGTCAATGAACACGAAGAGGCGGTGGTCCGGATCCTGCGAAGCCAGCACCTCGCACTCCTGCTTCAGGTTCGCCATCAGTCGCTCCATCTGCTCAATCTCGGAGACGGCCATCAGCACATGGGGCAGCTCATCCAGGCGGCGCTTGCCGCCATAGTCAAACAACTTCCGCTGCATATCAATGAGCACAAACCGCACCTTCGCAGGCGCATAGCGGTCGGCCAGCGACAACACCCAGTTATACAACGTGGTCGTCTTGCCCGAAAGCGGCGGCCCCACCACCGTGAAGTGCGGCCCCATCCGCTCCAGGTCCAGCAGCGCTGGCAGCAACCCACTATCCTGCCCCAACACCGCCTGAACCCGGGCACGAGCGGCAGGGGGGGCTTCGTCCAGTATACTGAACAGCGGCACCACCTCCGGCAAAATCTTGATAGGCTCTGGCTTCGAGCGTCCCATCTTCCGACTCTTCAGGTAGGCATGCATCTGGTGGGCCATCCGACGAAGCTCCGCAATCTCAGAAAGCGTATCTTGCCCATCCTCATCGAAGATACCCACCGGGTGCGCCACATGGAACAGCATCGGATACCGTCCGGGCCGGATATACCCGCGCCCGGGCAGGTCATCAATCTCCACTGTCACTCGCCCGACAATGTCCATGTACCGGTCACTGTTGACCTGCTTGAACGTCACCCGTTCTCCAAACAGACTATACAGTTTGCCCGGCAGGTTGGTGGGAACATTGGCCGATACCACAAACGTAATCCCGGCACTCGTGGAACGGCGCACCAGCGGGAGAAGTACCGACTCGACCAGGTTTTCATACCCCTCTTGAAGCTCCGCAAAGTTGTCGATGACCACCACGATAGCGGGGAGCGCCTGTTTCGGGTGGCGAGCGTTGTATTCATACAGGGTCGTCGCCCCATCGTTGCTCAACGTCTGCTGCCGTTCCTCCAGAGTGCGATTCAGCTTCTCCAACAACCGCTGCAACCGCTCTTCAAAGGCTTCTTCATCAGCATAGATAATATCCCCGACATGCGGAAAATCTTCCAGGCTGCGGAGATTGCGCCCTCCCAGGTCGAGCACATAGGCATGAAACTCAGTGGGCGCGTGGGTCGCGGCCAGGCTCACGAGCAGGGTGCGCAGGAGCGTCGTCTTGCCAAACCCCGCATCCCCAAAGACCGCCAGATGGGTGCGACTGAGCGAAAACCGGAGTGGCTCCTGTCGCGCCTCGGCAGGGTCATCAACCAGCCCTACCACCGGGCACAGCACCTCACCGCGCCAGTTCACCCCCGGCCACATCCCCTCTACCTCCCCATTGAGCCAGTTTGATATGGTCGGTTCCAGAACAAAGGTGTCGTTGTGTTGCGCGTCAACGAGCGTGGACTGCAAGCTAAAATACTTCGGCAGAAAGCCAGGCCAGGGTTTCGGGGCCATCTCTCTCCCATACAGGTGAGCCGCCAGATTGACCACCGCATCATACAGCTTCGGTGTGTCTTCACTGGCTGAAGCGGGGGCGGCCTGCCCTCGCTCCGTCCACTCCACGGCTGCCTCGTACGAATCGGGCTGTGGCTCTCCGGTATACGAAACCTGTATCAATTCCAGATTTTCGTTGCCCACCTGTACATAGCCGCGCCCCGGCATCCCATTTGGCAACAGCGCTGCATCTGGACGGCGCAGCAGCTCGCGGCTGGTATCCAACTCCTCCACGCGCAGACAGATGCGTAGCTTGATATTGGCCCGCATCTGGTCGGACACC
>DAOTUF010000167.1:0-6761 GCA_034437495.1 Chloroflexaceae bacterium
CGAACCCCAACCCACCGGAGGATCGGCTGTCTTTCACCTGACTGGTCAGCTTGACCTGCTTTCTACTACCGAAGTGAAGCAACGGCTGGTCCAGGCGGTGAGCGAGGGTCTGGTCTGCCTGGTCATCAACCTGGCCGACGTGACCTTCATTGACAGCGCAGGGTTGGCCGCGCTCATCAGCGGGTTGAAAGCTGCTCGACAGGGGGGGGGCGACCTGCGCCTGGCCTGCCCCGGGCGCGAGGTGGAAACCATCCTTGAGTTTACCCGCCTGGACCGCGTCATCCAGATATACGCGACGGTCGGGGAGGCGCTTGCCAGCTATGCGCCGGGGGAGGATGGGGGAGCGTGAAGGGTCAGGAGGGTTGCTTCGGGGTGGCAGTTCAGGCGCAGCGGCATCCCCCCTATCCCGCGTGATACGTAGAGGTGCATCAGGCCGACACGCTCCAACCCGCTGATATAGCGCAGGCCGTGGAGCGGAACGCAGAACTTGCCCAGGATGGGGAGCTGCATGTGTCCGCCGTGGGTGTGGCCAGAAAGCTGCACCGCGACGCCCCGGGGGGCCGCGGCGTCGGCTACATCGGGCGCATGCGACAGCAGCACGGTGAAGGCATCGGCTGGTACCCCGTCGAGGGCGGCCTCCAGGTCTGCCGAGCCATACCAGGTATCATCAATTCCCGTCAGCCACCATTCGCTGCCGCGCCAGTGCAGCCGACGGTTCGCATTGATCAGGAAGGTTATCCCCAACGGTTCCAGACGGGCGCGAATGTCGTCAATACCTTCCCAGTAGTCGTGGTTGCCTGGGACGGCGTAGACCCCGAGCGGGGCGCGGAGTGGGCGAAACAGGTCGGGCAGCGCGGGGATGGCGCGGCGGAAGCTCACAAAATCCCCCGTCAGCATGATGATATCGGGGTGTTCTGCCATGAGCTGCCGAACGGCCCAGCGGGTGTTGTCGCTGGTGAAGGGAAGCCCCAGGTGGAAGTCACTGAGCTGCCCGATACGGAGGCCATTGAGCGATGGGGGGAGGGAGGGAAGACGGAGCGTGACCCGCTCCAGCACCGGCCGGCGTGGTTCGAGCATCGTGGCGTAGGCGACGCCGCTGGCTCCGGCCAACCCTGCCAGCGCCAACCCCGGCAGGCGCAGGGCTTTCCACCGCATGAGCACGGTGGCCAGCGCTCCCACCCCAAAACCGGCCCCGATGCCGGTGCCAATCCACTGCCACGAGCAGCGGAATTGAAAGAGTTCGTGGAACGCGACGTTCCTGGTGTGGCTTTTCTGTTCCATATTATGATGTGAGAGGTCCTTCAAAATGCGCGTCAAAACAGGGTAGGGGAAAAGCCCGGCTGGTTCAAGATTTGCATCAGCCCATCGATGACGCCAAGCATCACCAACCCCTCCCGCTCCCCATACGTAACCATGGAGGGGTCAACATAGAAGGTTGCCAGCATCCCGACAATCTTCTTGTCGGCGTGCTCGGGGATAAAGAGCCGTGCTTCCTGGAGGACCTTCACAAAGGCGGGAATGTCCTGGGGGCGCAGGCGGGTTTTGGCTTCGGCAAGGCACAGGTAGTCGCCGCACACGGTCAGGGCGTCATATTCCTGCACCCGCCCGTTGACCTTCCGGTAGGACCGTGCATCGATGCGCGAGGGGGGTTCTGGGCAGGCTACCACCTCCGTCAGCACGCGGGGGATACTGGGAATAATCAGGTCTTCCGTCATCCAGCCCATGCGGTGGGAAAAGGCCGCCATTTCCTGGCGGTAGGCCTTCCACTCCTGCTCAGAACGCCGGGTCGCTTCTTCGAACCGCCGCTCCCAATCCTGTTGGGCTTGCCGCAACTCCTCCTCCCTCCTTTTCGTCTGCTCCTTGAGTTGGGCGTCCGTCTCGGCCATGCGGCGGTCGGTCTCGTGCCTGTACTCCTTGAGTTGACCATCCATCTCGCGCCTGTGCTCCTTGAGTTGGGCGTCCGTCTCGGCCATGCGGCGGTCGGTCTCTTTCGTTTGTTCTATCAATTCCGCCATGCGACGGTCGGTCTCGCGCATGTGCTCCTTGAGTTGGGCGTCTGTCTCGGCCATGCGGCGGTCGGTCTCTTTCGTTTGTTCTATCAATTCCGCCATGCGACGGTCAGTCTCGCGCATGTGCTCCTTGAGTTGGGCGTCCGTCTCGGCCATGCGACGGTCGGTCTCGCGTGTTTGCTCTATCAGTTCCGCCATACGACGGTCGGTTTCGCGCATGTGCTCCTTGAGTTGGGTGTCCGTCTCGGCCATGCGGCGGTTGGTCTCGCGTGTTTGCTCTATGAGACGGTCCAGGTTGCGCGTTGTCTCAGTCACCAGAGCTTCCAGCCACTCAACGCGCTCTGGTATCGGAAGCATTGTCATGGGTACCTCACCACCATTCTTTATCTGCCATTATAGCACACTGCCGCTGTCTGCGGGGTGCCCGCGGGGTTCCGCAAGGTCTGGTAGCCCGTTACTGGCATCACCTGTGCTATAATGGGGAGGACTTGCAGAACATGCAGTGCCCGAGGGAGGAGCTTTGCCCAGGTCATGAGCTTGCGTATCTTTCTCTGCCACGCCCACGAAGACAAAGAAGCGGTGCGCCAGTTGTACCAGCGGCTCCAGGCCGAAGGGTTCGCCCCATGGCTGGATGAGGAGGACCTTATCCCTGGCCTGCCCTGGGAAATGGATCTGAAGAAATGATGACCCTGGAAACCATTATGCAGCAGGCTGAACAACTGTCTGCTGATGAGCAACTCCAACTACTCGTCCGCCTTGCCGAACGGTTGCGATGGTCCTATGTTCCTGCTGTGCCACAGCTGCCTGCCTGGGATGGGTTGCGCGGTCTTGCTCCATACCCCTTCCTGGGCGAAGATGCCCAGGCGTGGGTCTCGCGTAGTCGGCAGGAAAGCGAACATCGTGGGGGACAGGCGTGATGCGCGTGGCCGATGTGCTTCAGCAGGTCAGCCGGCTGTTCATTGACACGGCACCCATTGTCTACCTGGTAGAGCAACACCCCCAGTATGCCCCACAGCTCATCCCCATCTTCCGGGCTGTAGACGACGGTCGCATTCAGGCGGTCACATCGCCCATCACCCTGGCGGAAACCCTGGTGCAACCCTGCCGTCTGGGACAGGTGTCACTCCAGCAGGCGTTTATCACCACCATTGTCCGTGGGAATTACACCCGGTTTGTGCCGATAGATGACATCCACAGCCGGGAGGCAGCGCAGTTTCGCAGTCGTTACAACCTCTCGCTGACCGATGCCTTTCAGGTGGCAGTGGCACAGGCGGCGGGATGTGATGCCTTCTTGACGAACGATTTTGGGCTGCGTCGGGTACAGGAGTTGCCCATGCTCATCGTGGATGAACTGGAGCCTTGAGAGAGAGAAGGGGTGTTGTCTGGTACGTCCCCGCCCGTCATTCATTGACTGCTTACCCCCTGCCATGTGGTACCAACAGGAGTAGCCCCCTGAAACCCCTTTTCCCCTCCCTGCTGCTGGCGCTGCTGGCGTCGGTGGTGGCGCTCTGGCTCAGCCCCCCGCCGGGGTGCGCTATCGGCACGGGCCGCGACCTGGCCTGTGCGCGGGGGTTTGAAAGCCGCGAGCGCGGCTACGGCGCACCGTTTCGCTGGAGCGATGCCGGTGCCGAGGTGCATCTTGCTGGTGCTGGCTATGGTCGTCCCCTGGTGGTTGAAATCACCGCACGGAGCGGGCGTCCGGCTGGCACGGAGCCGGTTGCGGCGCGGTTCGGCGTACCCGGGCAGCCGGTGGTTGACCCGACCGTTCCCTTCTTCAACCGTCGCTATGCGCTGCTGCTGCCGGCCCGCTTCCCCTTGGGCGACCTGGCGCGGCTCCAGATAGCCAGCGAAACGTGGAAACCCACGCCGATTTCCCGCACCTTCGGCCTCATTCTGCTCCAGGTTCGGGTGCGCCCGACGGCGGGGATGCGCTGGCCCGGCCCGCTGCTGGTGCTAAGCTGGCTGGCGCTCGTGTTGAGTGCTCAGGTGGTTCGGGGCAGACCAGCGCGGTGGGGGATGGGGTTGTTCTTGCTGCTGCTCTTCCCGCTGTTTCGCGTTTCCCCCCTGCTGGCCTACCTGCCCTGGCTTGCGGCAGCGGTGGGGAGCGGGGTGCTGCTCTGGAAGCGGGTAGGCCAGCACCAGCCACTCCCCATCGGGTGGGTGCTCCTGAATGCGGCGCTCTTCCTTGTCCTCGTCACCGGCGGAGCACCCGCCTGGGCAAACGTGCCGCTGCTGGCCGGGTGCGGAGCCGTGGCCGTGGTGGGGGCGCTGGCCTGGAGCCGGCGGGTCACGCGGTCTGGCCCGGCGAGAGGCAGCCCCATCGTCGCTTTGCTCCTGAGCGCGGCCCTGCTGCGGCTGCTGGTGCTGGCGGGGCGGCTGCTGAGTGGGGCTACCTGGCTCGACCCGGACGTGGAACTGTTCTACTCCTATGGAATGGCGCTGCGCGAGATTGGCCTGCCGGACGTGGAATATCCGACGGGGGCGCTGGTGGTGTGGGGCGTGGGGAGCTGGCTGAGCGGCGACAGTCGTGAGGCATTTGCGCTGCTGCTGCCGCTCCTCAACACGGCCTGCGACCTGGGAATGGTGGCGGCGCTGGCGGTGCTCGGTCGGGTCGGCTCCGCACCCGCAGACCCTACCGACACCTCGTTTGTCCTGGCACCGGCGGCCTTCTATGCCTTCTCCCCCCTCCTGGAGCCGTTTCTTTTCGGTAAATACGATGCCCTGCCAGCGGTTCTGGCAGTCGGGTCTTTGTCCCTCTTTGCGGCGCACCGTCCGGGAGCCGCGGGGTTGCTGCCGGGGGTGGGGGCTGCGGTCAAGTGGACTCCCCTTCTGGCAGCGCCCTTTCTGGCGCTCCACCTGGCACGCCACCGCCAGTGGCACAGCCTGGCACGGTTCCTGTTCTGGCACCTGGCCGCCATTGCGCTCCTTTCGCTGCCCTTTGCGCTGACCAACCTGGATGCCTTTCTGCTGCCCTACCACGCGCAGGGCGGACGTGGGATGAACGGCGAAAGTGTGTGGGCACTGGTGGCATTCCTGAAGGACCCGGCGCTGTTCGGACAGGTCGCGGCTCCGTGGGGAGCGCTTCCGCGTGAGGCGCTGCCGGTCAGCCTCATGGTGGGGGTTCAGGGGGTGGCGCTCGGCTTCGCCGGTCTGGTGGCGCTGGTGCGGCCTCCCACCATCGGGCGGACGCTGGCGCTGGCGGCCCTGGCCCCGACCCTGTTCCTCACTCTGAACCGCGTCTTCAGCCCCCAGTATGTGCTTCCCATCAGTACGGGGTTGCTTGCTGCCCTGGCGGTGGTCCAACCCGGTGCGAAGGTGGGACAATGGCTGCTGGCACTGCTGGCGCTGGCCCAGGTGAGCAACCTGCTGGTCTGGCCGTTCGGGTTGAAAGAAGGCTGGATTGCTGCCAGTGTCGTACTCTTCGGGTGTTTGCTGTGCCTGAGCGGGTGGGTGATAGCCGTCGTGCTCTCTACCCCCCCGCCGAACCCTCCCCCAACGCGGCCCGAAACGCGGCAAAGGTATCGGCCTCCACCCCCGCCAGCAGGAGCGCACGCAGGCGGGACTCGCTCGTAATGGCGGTCAGGGCCGTCTTCACCTCTTCCATTTCTGTCTCGGTGGGATGGAAGCGCATCTGGATGATATCCGCAATTGCCTCTTGCTGCATGGTCAGGCGTCCCTCTTCGCGTCCCTCTTCGCGTCCCTCTTCGCGTCCCTCTTCGCGCTCCTGCCGCAACCGCTGCACCAGGGGGGTCTCTCCGAGCAACTCATCCTCCAGTACCAGCAATTCTTCGACCATCGTGAGTACCTCCTTATCTGCGATAAGCTTCAGAAACACCGTGAGCAAGCGCTGCTGCATCTCCTGGTCCGCCACCTGCTTGAACGACTGAAGCACCTGCGGCAGCACCGTGGCCGGGTCGCGCATGCGCGTCTGCCCGATGAGCGCCAGCAGCGCCGGTTTGCCCAACGCTAGCAAGGTTTCTGCCTCCATCTCCCACAACCGCATGACCTGGTAGGACCACGCCAGCGCCACACCCCCGTCCGAACGCGGGATCTGGTAGACGCCCTCGTCGTGCTGCCCGGCTCCCCGTCCCACATAGAGCACGAAGCTGTTGATTTCGACATTGGCGATGGTCAGGGCAATGCGGGTGATATAGTCCAGCAAGCGCAGCGACATGGGCCGCCGGCTGCGGGGGCCTTGAAACTCGATGTGCAGCACCCCTGTGCGTCCGCTGGCAAGCCTGACCTGGAACACCTGGTCGGGTTGGATGGGGTCGAGCGGACGGTGGAGTTCGCCGGGCGCGGGGACCACCTCCAGCACCTCTTCGCCGAGCAACCAGGAAGCGAAATCCTCAATGCACATCAAGACCAGTTGTTTCAGCGGACTATCGGTTTTCGCCATGGTCTGGGGAAACCTCCTTGCATCCTTGCATCCTCGCATCCCATCCGACAGGCAACCCTATGCCCATTTGCATCCATTATATACCTTCCAGTAATCAGAGGCAATCTCTCTTCCCTGAGAACAGGAAAAGTATGCTACTATGGGTGAGGACCAGTTTGTTCCTGTAGCATAGAAGGTGCTCTGAAGAGTATCGCGTCAACGACCACCTTCTGAAGCAGGTGGCTTGTGAAGCGCAAGCCGACGTTGACCAGTTCGCCCGCAAGGGCAGCCGATAGGGAGGTCACGAGACCCTGGGGTGCGTTGCCAGCCCCAGGCCCTCTCGCTGGTCGTTAACCAGGCAGACGGTCTCTGCC